>CAIQUD010000059.1 GCA_903874965.1 uncultured Actinomycetes bacterium
CCGAGTTGGTAACGAGTACCTCTTCCAAGAAATTGCCAAGGGCAATATCGAAACCATGCAGAGCGCAGGCGTCAAGAAGGTTGTGGCTTCCTGTCCACACTGCTTCAACACCATTAAGAACGAGTACCCAGCGCTCGGCGGCGACTTTGAAGTGGTGCACCACGCCGAACTGGTCGAGCACCTCTACCGCAACGGAAAGCTGAAGCCAGGGACGAACTACACCGGAACGGTCACCTATCACGACCCCTGTTACCTCGGTCGCCATAACCGGATCTTCGATGAGCCACGATCGCTGCTCAATGCAATTCCTGGTGTCACTCAGATTGAAATGGGTCGTTGCCGCGAGAAGGGCTTCTGTTGTGGCGCCGGAGGCGCCCGCATGTGGATGGAAGAGAACATTGGCAAGCGCGTCAACATGGACCGCACTGCCGAGGCCCTCGGAACAGGTGCGGACATTGTTTCGACTGCCTGTCCGTTCTGCATGATCATGATCGACGACGCCGTCAAGGCCAATGGCCGTGAAGATGTCCGAGTCATGGACATCACGCAAGTCTTCGAGCAGTCGCTGTTGGAGCCAGTTGCAGCAGCTCCACTCTCGGCGCCTTCCCCGGAACCAATTCAAGAAGCTGACGGGGAGTAACTTCTTCGCTTCTTGGAGTTAGACCCGTTGGGCGTGAGTCCGTGGGTTAAGAGCGTGGTTGAAGAAGAATCATGGCTTGGTGAAGACGGCGTGAGTGCCGACTCGACGCCAAATGATGTGTGGCTCGTTGGCCAATCTTGTTTCGCCGTATTCAAACGTTGCACGACCGTTGTCGGCCCACGTCATTTCGAAGACTCCCGTGGCACCTTGAATACCTTTCACTCGAAGCCCCTTTCGAAATCCTCGTTGAGCCTTGCAGTCCTCCACGAAATGACCGATGGCAGTGAGGAACATTTCCTGTTGTTCACTACTTAACGCCTCAAAGTCGCGTTGAAACCGTGCTACCCATTCATAGGTCGGCACGGTACTTACTTTGTCGGCTGCGTAGAGAGACCCCGCAGAGAAGCGAGGAGCTCTTCGCCTGAACGGAATGTAGTGACTTGATCTTGCTCGCGGTCACGTTCAACTTCGCGTTCACCAGACTGCCAATCAGGTGTCCAAAACCAAGCTTGAGTTGTGTCGACGATTTTTTGGGGTCGGAGAAGAATTCCGTCTTCTGTGACTTCAGCCTCAAGAAGGTCACCTTCTTCGAGACGTGCTGCGCGTCGAACATCTTCAGGAAGCGTGATTTGACCTTTGGCTCGTACGGTGGTCCTCGACATATTGAGAATCTTACTCTTAGAAAGTAGGAAAGTCGTACCACTCTGCAACGTTCAGCTTTGCTGTTCGTGAAATGGCGCTTCGCCGGCGTCTCAAAGAACTACCGCACTCTCTCGTGGCCGCAAGCATTGAGACTCACGCTATGAAAGCTGAAATTCGGGAAACTCATTTTTATGGTCACTTCCTGCCACACTACGTATGGCGAAGTTCATCGCACCGTGAGGAGATTCAATGTCACCAAAGTCATTTCTGTTGACCGAGCAACTTTCGGACTACCTCCTAGGGCACCAACGGCCATTGGATGAGGTGGAGGAAGCCCTCATCTCGGTGACCAAGGATCTTGGAGGAATTTCAGGGATGCAGATCGCTCCCGAGCAAGGTCGTTTCATGCAGTTGCTCGTGTCGCTTCTCGGTGCCGAATCGGCCGTCGAGATCGGAACCTTCACCGGCTACTCGGCCCTTCAGATCGCACGTGGCATGGGTCCGAAAGGCCGTCTCCTTTGCTGTGACGTCAGCAAAGAGTGGACCTCGATCGCACGCAAACACTGGGAAATGGCCGGCGTTGCTCAGCAGATGGATCTCCGCATTGCCCCGGCGACGGAGACCTTGTCGAGCCTGTCTCCTGAGATGACCTTTGACTTTGCTTTCATCGATGCCGACAAGCCCAGCTATCTCGATTACTACGAAGCGATTGTTCCAAGGCTTCGACCGAACGGGGTGTTGCTCGTCGACAACGTGCTCTGGTCCGGAAAGATCCTCGAGCCGCCAACTGATGATGACGTCAACACGGAGTTCTTGCAACGTTTCAATGATCACCTGGCCGCTGATTCAAGAACTGAGTCGACCATCCTGCCAATTGGTGATGGTTTGACCTTCTGCCGGCTGGCCCGCTGACGCAAGTCAACATTGCAGGGTCGTTGCGAACGCGTGACAGGAGCGTGCCAGTTCACAAAGTCGTAACAGTCCGTCTACAGGGCCGCAATGCTCACCGGCAAGAGTGGGGAGACCTCAATGGAGGTGGCGCCAATGATGTCGCCGTTCACGTTCGAGTATCGAGCAGAATTGGAGAAACAGGGTGCACCTCGTAACTAACTCGCCGTACCCGTCATGGCTGAATCCAGGTGACAATGCCTGGCAGCTAGTGGCGGCGACTTTGGTGGGGCTCATGAGCCTTCCCGGGATCGCGGTTCTCTACGGAGGACTCGTCCAAAAGAAGTGGATCGTCAACACCATGATGATGGCGTTTTCGGGATTTGCAATGACCCTCATCGTCTGGGTCTTGTGGGGCTACAACATGGCCTTCCCGACCACTTTTGTTCACTTGTTTGGCCAATCGTCGGGAATCTTCTCCGCCATGATTGGAAAGCCATGGCCCACATTGAGCCACACGGCATTGCAGTCCCAAGCAAGTTCTCAAGCACAGACGCTTGTGCCGTGGCACTTCCCAACGGCGACGCTCGCTTACTTCCAGGTGGTGTTTGCAGCGATCACGCCTTTGCTCTTCCTCGGGTCGCTCCTTGGTCGCATGAAGTTCAAGGCGTGGCTTTTGTTTGTCCCACTGTGGATTACGTTCGTCTACTGCATCAATGCAGGTCTCCTGTGGGGTGGCGGATTCTTCGCTCTCAAGGGTGCGGTTGACTACTCAGGTGGTTATGTCATTCACCTTGCAGCCGGAGTGACCGGGTTCATTGGCGCTGCAATCGTGGGTCCACGACTGAAGCGAGACAAGACCACCGTTCCATCGAACCTCATGATGGTGGCTATTGGCGCTGGAATCTTGTGGATGGGCTGGAATGGCTTTAACGGCGGTGACCCGTTCTACGCCGGTGCAGACGCCGCTTCAGCCGTGCTCAACACCAACATCTCGACTGCGGTGGCGCTCATGACCTGGGTGCTCATGGACATGTTCTTCTCGAAGCAGAAGAAGCCGACCTTCCTCGGTGCCATTAATGGCATGATCGTCGGACTCGTTGCAATTACTCCTTCGGCCGGTTGGATGAACGGTCTTGGTGCAATCTTGGTCGGACTCATCTCCTCGGCGGTCGTGTGGGTTGCATGGAACTACCTCAGCAAGGTTCGGCCGTTCTCCAAGGTTGATGACGCTCTCGGAGTGGTCTACACCCACGGTATTGCCGGACTGCTCGGTGGTCTTATGGTCGGGATTTTCGCAGACCCTGGCATGACCCAGTACGGCAAGGGCAACGACTTCTCCGGTGGCGGTTCCTTCTCGGTCGGAGGCTGGTTCTACAACGGCCATTCCTTCCATCAGCTGTGGGAGCAGTTCTTGGCCGCTGCCTGGATCATCTGTTACACGGGAATTATGTCTGCGATCCTCTTCTACGTGGTCAAGTTCGTCTGTCGTGGCCTGCGAGAGAAGGACGAGGTTCTCGAGATTGGTGACCTCGCCATCCATGATGAAGAAGCCTTCCCCATTGAGACCTTTGCCGAGCGAGTTTCCTCGCTGCGTGGCCAGTGACCGGCTCTAGCCCCTCCATCGAACTTCTGAAAGGATCGAATAAGTGAAGCTGATCGTTGCAGTACTCAAGCCCTTCAAGTTGGACGACGTGAAGGAGGCGCTGAAGAACGCAGGCGTTTCCGGCATGACCGTCTCAGAGGTCCAAGGCTTCGGCCGCCAGCGTGGTCACACTGAGGTGTACCGCGGTGCGGAATATGAAGTGGACTTCGTTCCAAAGTTGCGCCTCGAGGTTCTCGTTGAGGACGCCGAGTGCGATGCACTCGTCGATGTCATCGTGACCGCTGCCTCCACCGGCAAGATCGGTGACGGCAAGGTGTGGGTCATCCCTGTCGACGCCGTTGTCAGGGTCCGGACCGGCGAGCGCGGAAGCGACGCCATCTAGAACCGGAGCATTGCCCTTGTTTGCACGGCAGCCGCCGGGTGTCCTCTTGGATGCCCGGCGGCTGTTCGTTGTTGGTGAAGCGTTGTTAGGAAGTTAAGCGCTCTGCGGTCGTCGCTCCAATGGCAGCCATGATCTCGTTGTCGGCCGAGTTGGCGAGGATTGCCAGCGTGAGTGCGGCCGCCCAGCCCTTCGCACGAGTCTTTAAGGCCTCATCTGCCCCAAACGGTGCTCTTGCTTCGTAGGCATGCCAGAACACGTGGTGCTGGTGTTCAGGAAGAAGCATCCACAGCCCAGCCAGATCAGTCGCAGGATCTCCGGCGGTGAGATCTCCGAAGTCAATGACCGCACGCAAAATGCCGTTGTTTGCAATGAGGTTGGCTGGGTGAAGGTCACCGTGAATCCAGACAGGTGGCGCCTGCCAAATGGCGACCTCTCGTCCGCTCTTGAGCGCCGCTTCGAGATGGTCCGTGTCGACGTGGCCCCGAAGTGTTGCCAAATACCCATCGTCTCTCCAAGCCCGGTCACTCAAGGGTGTCCCTCTACCAAAGTCACTTGGAGGAGCGGAATTTGGTGCTTCGTGATGGAGTGCGCCGAGGAAGTCTCCGAGTTGCTTCGCAACGACCGCCTCATTGAGATGCACTGCCCGCGAAGCAATGTTCCCGGGAA
>CAIQUD010000060.1 GCA_903874965.1 uncultured Actinomycetes bacterium
CAATCTCGCCAAACGCGTCAAGCGGGTGGCGTTCGGCTTCCGGTCCTTTCGCAACTACAGAATCCGTGCGTTGCTCTACGCCGGCAAGCCAAATTGGGATCTACTCGCGACGATCACACCACGCTGAAGTCCGAAGCCCCAGAAAAACAGTAGATCAGTGCTACAACGCAAGGTCCCTGACCACATTCGGAAATTCAACCCTTGATATGATCGATCGCTGGATGTGAAATCTAGACACGTAGGTTTTTCTCGCCGATCTTGAGCAGAGCCGCGTTGATGTGACCAGAGGATGAGGGCCTTGACATTTCAAGCAGCAGATGACCAAGGCTTTTTCGGGTACCTTCTCATCCTTCGGAAGAGGGTTTTTACGATTTTGGTGGTGGTCGTTGTCGCCGTCGTCGCGGTTCTCGGAATTGACCTACTTCGTACGAACACCTATGTAGCTACCGCTAGTCTTCAACTGCTCGGTCAAAACGTTTCGCAATACAACGGCGTTCTAGAGTTGACGTCGCAGGACATTGTTACGGATATTGAACTCATTCGCAGCCCCGCGCTCCAAAGTCTGGCTTCGAAGCAACTCGGAAGTCCTGTGCCGATACCTGCAGTCGCACAAGTGGGCTTGACGACGGTTCTCACCATTGCGGTGTCGTCCCCGGATCCACACTTTGCAGCGGACGCTGCGAATGCGATTGCGAATTCGTACGTCACCTACACCGAAGATCGCTACGCGGGTCAGGTTGCTGAGCAGGAATCAATTCTGGAAAAGCGTCGGCAAGAATTGATCGCCCAAATCAATGACATTGAAACGCAAATTGCCGCGAACAAGCCGACGAATCCTTCGAATACGACTCTGAACACACAGCTCCAGAATTACGCCGCGCAGTTGCAAACGGTGAACACGACCTTGACGCAGTTGCAACTTGATCAAACGCAAGTTCGGTCCGGCGCGATCGTCATTGGCAACGCGACCGTTCCGACGTCGCCCTCGTCGCCGAAGCCGATCGTCGACGCGAGTGTCGCCGGGTTGATCGGGATTCTGATCGGTATTGGTGTGGCCCTGGGTCTGGACTACTTTGACGATCGAGTCGACGATCGCGATGAACTGACCAAGATCACCGGCGGGATGCACATTCTGGGAGAGATTCCTTTCTTCGAAAAGAGCGAAGTCGATGGCTCGGCCAAGATTGTGGCCGTCGAACACCCGCGATCCAAGGCTGCTGAGGCATATCGCGCACTCCGAACGTCGGTTCAGTTCTTGCAGCTTGATTCCGAGCAGGCCCTTATTGTCCAGTTCACGAGTCCGCTCGAAGGCGAAGGCAAGACGACAACAACTATTGATCTTGCGGCCACCATGGCCCAGGGTGGCGTCAAGGTTGCTTTGGTGGGTTGCGACCTTCGGCGCCCTCAGTTGAGCAAGTTCTTCAACTGGGAAAATGAAGTTGGTCTCAGTAGCTACTTGTCCGGTAGCGCCAATCTGACCGATATCGTGAAGTCGCCCGAAGGTTTGCCGAACCTGACCGTGGTTGACTCGGGAGTTATTCCGCCCAACCCGTCAGAACTTCTGTCGTCTCCGAGACTTCGACGCCTTCTTGTAGAACTGGCGAAGACTCACGACACGGTGATCGTCGATAGCCCTCCACTGCTGCCCGTGACGGACGCATTGGTCATCGCGCAAGTGGTCGACGCAGTGGTGCTGATTGTCCGTTCGGAAGTAACTCGCGGTCGATCGATTACTCGTGCCCTTGAAAGCCTTGGAAACATCAATGTTCCGGTAGTGGGCCTTGTCTACAACGCGGTGAAGACGAACCGCAAGGGTTACGGAAAATACGGTTACGGGCGAGGCTACGGATACCGTTACGGTTCGTATTCTGCATATGTCCAGCCCAGCGGGAAAGCCAAAGAGCAATAACTGAGTATCGCGATTAGTCAAGATCGCAACTGCTGCGAGAAACCTCAGCTGAAAGAAGACGAAGGCACAGGGCGCGATGACTATTGCTGAGCAATCCGATCGAAGAGGGCCCGAAACCGAAGGTCTTGGTTTTCGATCGCTGAGCTTCCTCGACCGGGCTCTCTTGATTTTGCTCGTCGTATTCGCTGCGGCTTCGATTGCTTCCAACGCCGCACCAACACTTCATTTCGGCTCCGTGGAAAAACTGATTGCCGCACCTTTCATCGTTGTTGCTTTCTACTCATATAGAAATCGGATTCGCACTCGACTGAATATTGTTCTCGCGTGCCTCTTCGCCATCGTCATACTTTCGTATCTCTCCTATTACTGGTCGATCGCGAAGTCGATTTCGATCGGTCACGCAACCGTGTTCCTTTTCATCTTGGTGGGATCGATCGCCGAGGTTCTGGCTCTCAAGACCCTCGGCGGTAAAGGCGTAAGAGCAGTTGGACTTGGACTCATGATTGGGGGCGGACTTAGTTGCGCTCAGGTTCTCTGGGCAGAGTCTCACCACACGTTTGTCAACGTTTCGGCCTATGAAGTCTTGGCGCAGAGGGTCACGGCGGGTAACGCCAACCCGAATGACGTGGCGATCACGTTGGCGATGGTCGCACCAATCTTCTTGTTTTCTCGACGCACGTTCGTGAGACTCGCCGTCATTCCTTTGGGCGTGGCTACCGCGCTCACCGGTAGTCGAACCGGACTTTTCTCATTCGCGGCTGTCATGGTGGGTGTGTTATTGATTCCGGTTCTACTCCGCGAAGAAGAGCCCCGTAAGCGACAGAAGAATCGCCGAACCTTCCTTCAAGGGATTGCGGCTTCCGTGGTCACCATCGTTATTGCGGGCAGTGTTCTACCGGCGGCTGTACTCCAGAGATTCTCTTCGATCTCTACCGAACTCAGTGGCGGAAACTTCACGGGTCGAACAATTCTGTGGGGCGCCGCTTGGAGGGGTTTTCTTTCGCGACCGCTCCTCGGTTTTGGCTCTGGTTCGGCGCCCACGTATGAATTGAGGACGACGGGCTATTTCCTCGTCACTCACCAAACGATGCTGTCGTTCTTGTTGGAGATTGGTCTCGTGGGCGGCATTCTCTTCGTCATTGCCTACATCGAGGCAATTCGTGGAGCGTTTCGACAGATGCGAGGATGCCCCTGGCTCATCCTGACGATCTTCGCGATGACCGTTGGCATGTCGGCCTCCGCGTGGGACTACAACAAGATTGTGTGGCTCATTCTTGTGCTCGCTGGCTTCCTTGCATCGGTGGGTAAGAACGAACTGTTTGTTGGAGAAACAACCATGGGTAATCCGACGATGGGGCACACGGGACGGCCGATCGACTGAACATCAGATGGTCGAGAGGGTGCCAACTAGATCTTTTCTCTGCGGCTTCGTGAGACAAGTACTGACCAAATTCCCAGAGATACGACAGAGCCGATGAGCTGAAACGGGATCACGAATTCGGCTCCAAGGACCAGACCCGCTGCCATCATCAGAGTGAACGAGATGATCGTGGTGAGGATCTCACCCGAGAGTCCCGAAGTCCATCTTCCGCGCGCTCGGAGCACACCTAAGAGAAGCATGGAAGAAGTACCCA
>CAIQUD010000061.1 GCA_903874965.1 uncultured Actinomycetes bacterium
GCTCCTCAGCGTCAATACACGCCCAGACCACCGCCTTCGCTGCTGGTGTTCCTCCAGATATCTGCGCATTTCACCGCTACACCTGGAATTCCGTGGTCCCCTACGTGATTCTAGTCATGGCAGTTTCGAATGGCGACCCCAAGTTGAGCTTGGGGATTTCACATCCGACTTACCAAACCGCCTACGAGCTCTTTACGCCCAATAAATCCGGACAACGCTTGCACCCTACGTATCACCGCGGCTGCTGGCACGTAGTTGGCCGGTGCTTCTTCTGCAGGTACCGTCACAATCGTCCCTGCTGAAAGAGGTTTACAACTCAGAAAGCCTTCGTCCCTCACGCGGCATTGCTGCGTCAGGCTTTCGCCCATTGCGCAAGATTCCCCACTGCTGCCTCCCGTAGGAGTCTGGACCGTGTCTCAGTTCCAGTGTGGCTGATCGTCCTCTCAGACCAGCTACCCGTCGTAGCCTTGGTGCGCCGTTACCGCACCAACAAGCTGATAGGCCGCGAGCCCCTCCCAAAGCGAAAAACTTTCCTCATCCGACCATGCGATCAGATGGGGGTATCCGGTATTAGCAGTTCTTTCGAACTGTTATCCCAGACTTTGGGGCAGGTTGCTCACGTGGTACTCACCCGTTCGCCACTAACTCTTCCGGTGTATTGCTACACCATGGAGTCCGTTCGACTTGCATGTGTTAGGCATGCCGCCAGCGTTCGTCCTGAGCCAGGATCAAACTCTCCATCGAGATCTTCCGCACGACCCGGAGGCCGCACTTCAAATCAGAGAGCGGGTCGGTGATGACTCTTCACGACCCGCAGCGACCGTACTCTCGCCCTAAGGCTTTCTACGGCCGCCACTTTTTGTACTACTGAATTGACAGTCTTCCCAACCGATGTGGTTGAAAAGCCCGCACTAGCTTTTGGCTCTCGTTCTTCCGTTTTCAAGGAGCGACCAAGCACGCACCGGTAGAACCGGCGTTGGTGCAAGGACCACCGACTTCCTTCGAGAGACAGGCAAGCCCACCTCCGAAGTTCCTCGGGCCCGTTTCGAAGGCCCTTAGGGCTCTCTACTGCGGGAAGGTAACTCTACATGTTTCGCACACCGGTGTCAACCACCATTGTGCAACTCCATCTCGAACCTTTCAGAACGAGCATCCAGTCCCTTTCGGTTCTGGACGGCTTTGGAACTATAGCGGGTTCTGTTACTCCTGTGTGACCGTTTCGAGACGATTTCTCGACGAGGTCCTGCGATCGAGCAAGGCATCAATGCCACAGGCACCAAGAATGGCCATCGCAAGGTCTCCCTCAACTCGATACCTGCCGTTGGCAAAGGTGATCATCACGGCAATCGTTGCGGTGATGATGAGCCCAATGAATGGGGCAATTGGTTGCTTCTTCCGACGTCGGGCCACTGCGCCAATGATCGAGAGCGCCATCAGCGGATAGAAGACCAGCAACCCCATCCAAGAAACAACGTGTGGTCGAGCATCTTGGTAGTCAAACTCGACCTGATCTTTTGGGTTGTAGAGATTCCATGTTCGAAGCACCCGGAGCACCGCAATCTCGGCCGCCCTCACCTTGTGCGCCTTGATGAACGCCACGGCAACTGCTTTGGAATTGGCATCGGCAACGGATTCATCCAGCGGCTCGAGAATCCTTGAGCTCACCGTCACTTGCTTAGAGATTCCTACGACGCCGTTGCTCGAATATCTGGTTTGACGGGTCACAGCAAAAGCAACCGTGGTTGCATCCTTGTTGTAGTGCTGCCAGAGTTGCGCAGCTGCGTTTGCCGTCGTGACGCTCAGCGTGAATTGTCCGACTGACTTGTCAAGCACCTCCCCCGTCCACACCTGGAGGTCTCGAGTTGAAGAAAGTCTTGGGTCTGGCACTTGCCCATCGCTCACTGAGAGTGCCTCAAGTGGCGGACGATGGACGCGTTCGCCACACGCGTGCCACCACCATCCCGCGTAGTGACCCGAGTAGGTCATTGGGCAATTGGCATCGAGCAAGGTGATGCCAAATTGGTCAGAGAACCAGACCGACTTCTGAAAGGTGGTCTGATTTCGGTAGAGCCAAGGACCCGTCACGACGGTAAAGCCGAGTCCGGCGAGCGCAAGAACAGCGACTCGCTGGCGCCAGCTGGTCTTAACACACAGCCAGATCGTCGGAGCCACCACCGTGACAGTGACGAGTGCCAGTTCCGAGCGAGAGAGGGCGCAGGCAGCTGCAGCTGCACCAATGGCGAGAGCCCCCAGACGAGTTGGTTTCGCGAGGTAACGAAAGAGCGCGAACAGCAGGAGGGCAATCATGAAGAGCACGAGGTTCTCGGCCAAGTTGGCGCTGGGGTTCACGAAGAGATACGGAGAACAAGCGGTCAAGAGTGCTGCAAGGAGCGCAGCACGCGGTGAAGCGGTCCATCTGATTGCACAACCAACCAACGCGACGGTCCCCAAGAACAGCAAGGCAAACACAATGGAGTGTTCCCGAAAGGTCGTGAGGCCGACCCAGTTCGCGAGGGTGAGGAAGACCGAGGTCAGCGGTGGGTGGCTCGCTGTTGGGAGATAGACCGCAACGTGACTCGGTGTCTCAAAGGTTGCTTGGAGGTAGCGGTAGTAGTTGACGAACCAGTGTCCATGAGCGTTGAGGTCCGCTTCGCCTTGGTAGTAAATCGCATCACCATTGCGAAATGTCCAGGTCCAGACCGACGCGAGCATGATTGCTTGGATGACGGCAGCCAGACCAACAATGGACAAGAGGAGTTTCCGAAAACTCCAACCAAAGAGAAGCTTCGGGGCGGTAGGCACCTGATCGTCCTTGGTCATCGTCACCGCGCTCATCTGCCCGCCGCACTCATAGAAGTCGAGCCGAATCTACTGGCAGTCGACTGCTCTTGACGGGCAGCCAGTGTTCAGCGACGAGCGCTCTCAATCGCGGCCCGGAATCGGTCCAATTGCAGTGCGACAGGAGCTGGGCCAGCGCCTCCCGGAGTCGTCCGCCGAGTGACGGCAACTCCAGGCTGAAGCAGTGCTGCTGCATCAGCGCCTAGCTGCGGATGTGCGACAACCAGATCGCCGAGCGAGACGCCTTCGTCGATTGACTTCCGCACGAGCGACGCGACGATGCTGTGTGCCTCACGAAAGGGAACGTGCTGGAGAACGAGGTATTCCGCGAGATCAATCGCGGCAATGGATCCCCCGTCGGCAGCTCGTTGCATGACCGTCCCGTGGATCGTCAACGTGGAATAGGCACCTGCAATTGCCCGAAGACCGAGACGAACCTGACGCACTGAATCGAACAACGGCTCCTTGTCCTCTTGAAGGTCGCGGTTGTACGACAGCGGCAGTCCCTTCAATGTGACCAGCAGTCCCGTCAGATTCCCGATCAAGCGACCACTCTTGCCTCGTGCCAGTTCGGCAGCGTCGGCATTCTTTTTCTGCGGGAGCATCGAGGAACCAGAAGAGAAGCCATCGTCGAGGGTGCAGAAGCCAAACTCTTCGCTCGACCAAAGCACGAGTTCCTCCCCCATTCTCGAGAGGTGAATGCCGATCATGGCGAGATCAAAGAGCGCCTCGGCAACAAAGTCTCGGTCCGAGACCGCATCCATCGAGTTCTCAAAGCGGCGAGCAAAGCCAAGTCGAGCGGCAACAAAGTCAGGGTCGAGCGGCAATGAGGAACCTGCGAGCGCTCCGGCTCCAAGCGGTGAGACATCAAGGCGCTCTCGACACTCTCGGAGCCGATCAACGTCTCGAAGTAGCGCCCAGCCATGGGCAAGAAAGTGATGCGCAAGCAGGACTGGTTGAGCACGTTGGACGTGGGTATACCCCGGAAGATAGGTAGCTCCTGCCGCGGTCGCGCTCTGCTCGAGCACTCGACAGACCTCAAGCACGTCTTCCTCGAGTTCTCGGAGCTCTCGTTTGGTCCACAGTCGAAGGTCGGTTGCCACCTGATCATTCCGGCTTCTCCCGGTGTGAAGCTTTGCTCCGGTTGGACCGGCAAGCTCGGTGACGCGCCGTTCAACCGCCGTGTGGATGTCCTCGTCAGACGGATCAAAGAGGAAGGAGTTCGACGCCAATTCTTGGGCGACGGTCTCGAGTGCTTGAAGCAGTGAGGTTCCCTCGTCTTGCGTCAGCAGTCCAACGTGCACCAGACCCTCGACGTGGGCAGCCGAGCCGAGAAGATCCTCGGTGGCAAGCGCTCGGTCAAACGGAAGGCTGACGGTGTAGTCCGCCATCGCCTGATCCATTTGTCCACTGAATCTCCCGTGCCAGAGCGTCACGCTTGACTCCCCGGACTTGCTCCATGGCGAGCAGCCCACGTGGAAATGCCGAGGCCCCAAATGCGCACGAATCCTTCAGCGTCTTGGTGACGGAAGGTGTCGGCTGCGTCATAGGTCGCAAGCTCGTAGTCGTAGAGCGCAACTGGGCTCCTGCGGCCATCGATGCGCATGAGGCCCGGCGCCTCGAAGGTCAGACGAACTTCGCCGGTGACGAATCGCTGAGTCTCTTGGATGAACGCGTCGAGCGCGTTCTTGAGCGGCGAGAACCAGAACCCGTCATAGACAAGCTCTGCCCAACGCGGTTCCAGCCGAAGCTTTTCGTGGGCAACATCGCGCTCAAGGGTGAGGTCTTCAAGGTCGCTGTGCGCTGCAATGAGTGCGAGGGCCCCTGGCGCTTCGTAGACCTCACGGCTCTTAATGCCGACTCGACGATTCTCCACCATGTCGAGACGACCGAATCCAGTCGAACCAGCGATCCGGTTCATTGACTCGATCATGTCGGCGGGGCTGTAGGCAACACCATCGATCGTGACCGGACGGCCTTGTTCGAAGCCAATGATCACTTCAATCGGCCCTTGCTGGGTGATCTCGGTCAACGTGAATGGCTCGAGTCGTGTTGTGTGCCAAGGATCTTCAATGCGCCCGCATTCAATGGCACGCCCCCAGAGATTTTCATCAATGGAATAGATCTTCTCTTTCGTCTGTTGGATCGGGATCTCCCACTTGGCGGCGAGTGCCACGCACTCTTCTCGAGTGAGTCCCCACACGCGTGCTGGCGCCAAAATCTCAAAGTCAGGCGCAAGGGCACGGGTGCCAACTTCAAATCGGACTTGGTCATTGCCTTTGCCGGTGCATCCATGGGCAACTGCGTCACAACCGAAAAGTCGGGCTTGCTCGACAAGGTGACGAACAATGACTGGTCGCGAGAGCGAGGAGACAAGCGGGTACTTGCCCTCATACTTCGCATTCGCGGCAATGGCAGGGAAACAGAAGTCCCGAGCAAGTTCTTCTCGAGCGTCAACGACGACTGCTTCGACCGCACCGGCTGCGAGTGCTCGATTGGTTATGTCCTCGAAGGATTCTCCGCCCTGACCAACGTCGACTGCCACTGCGACCACCTCGACGCCATACTCCTCTTGCAGCCAACGAACCGCCACCGAGGTATCGAGTCCTCCGCTGTATGCAAGCGCAACCCGCTTTGCCATGTCCTCTACCCCTTCTTCATTCGTCGTGACGGAGGCCCTGTCGCCGTCGTCACCTGAGCAATTCCTGCCAACTCCTGGAGATCCTGGGCGAATGCCGCCCCGCCGACCTCTTCTGTAGCGATGACCAAGATCGTGTCGTCTCCCGCCACCGTACCGAGCATTCCGGGGTGACCACTGCGATCGAGTGCGGCTGCGACGACGTGTGCACAGCCTGGAGGTGTCCTAATCACGACGAGGTTCTGCGAGTGGGCGACTTCAATAACCCACTCATTGAGCACTCGTCGGAGGTGATCGGTCGGCGCAATCTGCTCGCCAGGCTCTGAAGGCAAGACGAAGGCACGCACGCCGCCGGGAAGACGGACCTTGACCGCTCCAAGTTCAACGAGGTCTCTCGACACGGTTGCTTGCGTCGCATCAATGTCGTATTGACCGAGCAACTCAACCAATTGTGGTTGGCTCGACACGACTTCTGATTCAAGGAGCGCAGCGATGCGATGTTGACGCTGATGCTTCGTGACTTTCACCTGATTGACCCCGCTTCGGCCAGGAAGGACAACAGACCGACCATGGCCGTCCGGCGATGGAAGACCTGCCGCCAAACCTTTGCGCTGGCGGACTCGAGCACCCCATTCGTGATCTCTTCACCTCGATGGGCAGGCAAGCAGTGCAAGACCACCGCACCCTCGGCCAAGGCGAGCAACTCCTCGGTCACGGCATAGCGAGCAAGATCAATTCGCCGTTGTTCTGCCTCAGCTTCTTGGCCCATTGATGTCCACGCATCGGTGTAAAAGGCGTCGACGCCGATGGAGAGCCCTTCAACATCATCACTCTGCACAATCGATCCGCCGCGGCCGGCATCGACCGCGTACTCCGCAATTGCAGCGAGGTCGCCGCCGCCAAACTGATAGCCCTCTGGCGAAGCGATTCGAATCTCCATACCAAGGGCAACACCGGCAAAGGCGAGGGACTTTGCCACGTTGTTTGCATCGCCAACATAGGTAAGCGTCCGTCCGACAAGATCTGGACCAAAGGTCTCCCGCAGCGTGAGCGCATCAGCGAGCGCTTGGCACGGGTGTGCCACATCGGAGAGAAGATTGATGACCGGCACGATAAAGCCTTGGTCATCAATCGCTGCAGCCATGCGCCGAAGCACGTCGTGGTCAAACACCCTGGCCCCAATGGCAGCGTGAAAGTTCGCGAAGGTCCGTGCGACATCTTCTGCGGTCTCTCGATGATCGAGATCAACCTCACTCGCAGCGACGGAGATCGGATGTCCACCGAGATTGACGACTGCCATCTCTGAGGAATGTCGAGTCCTGGCTGATGGCTTTTCGAACAACAAGGCAACGCCTCGGCCAGCAAGCACAGGCTTTGGCGGCGTGACCGCTAATGCGAGCACGCGATCAAGTTCGTCAACCGTGAGGTCGGTAATTTCCAAGAAGTGGCGGGTCATGTTCTGGCCTCCAGGGTGGTCGTCAGTGCAGCGAGAAGGCGATCAATACCAAGGTCGAGATCAGCCAAGGAAATATTGAGTGGTGGAGCAATTCGAAGGACATCTGGCCGAACCGCGTTCGTGACGAGCCCTTCGTCGAGCGCGGCGGTCACGACGTCGGCAGCCGGCAGGTCCAATACCGCTCCGAGCAGGAGTCCTGCGCCCCGAACCTCAACGACGCCTGGTGCTCCGGCAAGACGAGCACGCAGGTGCTCGCTCGCAGCCAACGCTGCTCTTGGTGCGTCAATTCGCTCGAGCTCTGCCAGGGTCGCCCTTGCCGCAGAAAGGGCGAGCGGCTGACCGCCAAAGGTGGAGCCGTGATCACCGGGACTAAAGGCTGCAGCCACTTCCCCGCGTGCCCAACACGCACCAACGGGCATGCCATTACCAAGTGACTTCGCCATCGTCACAATGTCAGGCGTGATGCCATGGGAATGGAACCCAAACCACTCCCCTGTTCGTCCAAGGCCAGTTTGCACCTCGTCGCAAATGAGGAGTGCACCTGCTTCATCGCAAAGAGTCCTCAGGCCGCTGAGGTAGTCCGAGCTCGGGACCACCACCCCACCCTCACCTTGAATCGGCTCCACGACAACAGCGCCTACTTCCCCATCCTTGAGGGCGATTTCTATTTGTTCGAGGCTGCCAAATTCGACGTGGGAGAAGCCTGCGGGAAGCGGAGCGAAACCTTCGTGTTTGGCAACTTGCCCGGTTGCGGCGAGCGATGCCATCGTTCTTCCGTGGAAGGAATTCCATGTCGAGATGACGCTCGGCCGACTTCCTGCGTGATATCGCCTGGCCAACTTGAAGGCGGCTTCATTCGCTTCCGCTCCGGAATTGGCGAAGAAGATTTGCCCGTCAAGTGGTTCCCCAGGAAGCGAAAGCAGACGATTCAGGGTGCCGGCGACCTCTTCAGCCAACACATTGCCAAACAAGTTCGACACGTGACTCAAGGTGGCTGCTTGTTCAGCAATTGCTGCCGTGACTGCAGGATTCGCGTGACCAAGCGAGGTCACGGCAATGCCACAAAGAAAGTCGATGTAGTCGCGACCTTCGCTGTCAAAGAGGGTTGAACCACTCCCTCGCACAAAGGTCCGAGGTCGAGGTCCGTAATTCGCCATCAAGTGTGAGGTCATGGCTGCACCATCGTCCCAATGCCCCCATCGGTGAACAGTTCGAGCAGCACGGCGTGAGGAATTCTCCCGTCGAGCAAGTGCGCAGCCCCTGCCCCACCTTCCACCGCATGGAGACATGCTTCGACCTTCGGAACCATGCCGCCGACGATCGAACCGTTCGCAACCATGGCTCGGAGTTCGGAGGCAGTTACTCGACTCACGGTGGTCGAAGCGTCAAGTGGGTCAGTTCTCAGCCCAGCAACGTCGGTCAGCATGATGAGTTTTTCTGCTTCGAGCGCTGCGGCAAGCGCACCGGCAACCGTGTCGGCATTGATGTTGTACTGCTGGCCACTGGCATCGGCACCAATCGTCGCCACAACCGGAATAAGACCTTGCGCACACAGCTGGCGAACAATGGTTGTGTCAACTGATGCAACCGAACCAACAAAGCCGAGCTCGGGATGACTGGCGGCGGCCGTCAGTAATTTTGCGTCCGCTCCCGAAAGTCCAACGGCGAGCGGGCCATGAACGTTGATGGCCGCGACGAGATCTGAATTCACCTTGCCGAGCAGGACCATGCGTGCAATCTCAAGGGTTGCAGCGTCGGTCACCCTCAGACCGTCAACAAAGGTCGACGTCACACCGAGACGACCCAACATCGCGCCGATTTGCGGACCACCGCCGTGAACAATGACTGGAAGCATGCCAACGGTCCGCAGCAGCACGACGTCTTCTGCGAACGCAGCAAGTGCCGCCGATTCTTCGCCTTCGCTGCCCGCGAGCGCATTCCCACCGTATTTGACGACCACAATCTTGTTGGAGAAACGGCGGATATAGGGCAGTGCTTCAACGAGCACCGAGGCAATTTCCCTCGAAGCGGTCCGGGGATCAACGAGTGGACTCATGAGGTGGTCCTGTTCTCATCGATGTAGCCGTAGCCAAGGTCAACGGTCAGCATCGTCGCCGACCCGCTTCCAAGATTGAGGTCACATTCGAGCGTTACATGACGGCCCGCCAGATGTGCAGCAACCGCAGCCGCATCATGCGCTTTGGCAATGCCGTCCTCACACACCATCGTGCCGCCATAAGAAACCGTCACTCGGTGAAGGTCAAAAGCAACTCCAGCGGAGCCGAGTTCGCTCACAACACGCCCCCAGTAGGGGTCCTCGCCGTTGAACGAACACTTCACGAGCAATGAATCGGCAACGTTGCGAGCGGCCAAGTGTGCTTCTTCATCGCTGGCGGCACCCTTCACGATGAGGTGAATGACCTTGGTCGCCCCCTCGGCATCTTCAGCCATCATTTCCGCCAACTGCTGGCAAGCGCTCGTGACTGCTGCTTCAACTTCGTGTGGATCTGCCGGACCAGCCGCCCCACTCGCCAGAAGAATCACGGTGTCATTGGTTGAGATTGCCCCGTCAGTGAGGAGTCGATTGAAGGAGTGCTCGACCGAGCGACGGAGCAATGCCTGCAACTGTTCGGAAGGAAGGGCTGCATCCGTCGTGAGCACGCAGAGCATGGTCGCCATATTTGGCGCAAGCATCGCTGCACCTTTCGCCATGCCGCCAACAGTGAATCCTGAGCCAGACACCACGACTTCCTTGGCGAACGTGTCGGTGGTCATGATTGCTTCTGCCGCTCGGTGTGCAGCTGCTGCGTCAACGCCAAGTGTCGTCACAATGGGAGCGAGCTGGTCAATCGTTCCCTCGAGAGGAAACGGAATGCCAATGAGTCCCGTCTGGCCAATCAGCACGGAAGTTGGTGCAACGCCAAGTGCCGCAGCAACTTCTGTGCAGAGTCGCATGGCAGCCAACTCACCGGCTTCGCCAGTTGCGGCATTGGCATTACCTGAGGTCAAGACTACGGAGGTGACCTGGTGACCCGAGGTCTCCAAGTGGCGTCGTGACACCTGGACGGGCGCAGCTGCTGCCTTATTGGTCGTGAACGTTGCTGCGGCGGCAACGGGAAGGCCGCTTTCAGTGGTCAGGAGTGCCACATCGGGACGACCGGTTGGCTTAATGCCCATTGATCCACCCGTTGCTTTGAAACCCTTCGGAGCAAGAACACTCATTGATTGACTCCTTGTTCACTCACCATCATGGATAGAGACCTGCCATTGGAAGTCCTAGGGTCTCAGGGAGCCCAAGCGCTGCATTGGCTGCTTGGATCGCTGCGCCTGCGGCACCTTTGCCAAGGTTGTCAAGTGCTGAGATTGCGAGGAGCCAGCCGGTTCGTGGATCAACCCTCGCCGTCACGTGCACAGAATTGGATCCGAGCGTCGCCTTGGTCGAAGGGACTTCACTCGTCACAACAACAAAGGGCTCATCTGCATACGCCTCATGGAGAACTGCCATGGCGTCTTCGGTCGTAACTGCACGGTTGGTGGGCTTGGCATAACAGGTCGCGAGCATCCCTCTCGAAATCGGTGCGAGGTGCGGCGTGAACAACACCTCCGCGCCGTCAAGGTTTCGCTCGATCTCTGGGGTGTGACGATGATCGAGCAGCCCATAGGCGGTGAGATCGTCATGGGCATGCGAGAAATGCAGCCGATCACTTGGACGTCGGCCAGCCCCCGAGAGCCCA
Organism: uncultured Actinomycetes bacterium; assembly: GCA_903874965.1. Classification (GTDB taxonomy): domain Bacteria; phylum Actinomycetota; class Acidimicrobiia; order Acidimicrobiales; family RAAP-2; genus CAIQEU01. The sequence goes on from CAIQUD010000061.1 coordinate 10,667, forward strand.
CTCGCCGCATCGACAATGATGCCGCATTTGTGAATGAAGCCGCTCTCGATGAATGGGTGAAGTGCAATGGTGCCGGCGGTTGGATAGCAACCTGGCACGGCGACTGCCGTCGCTCCTGAAAGTTGCGAACGATCCATTTCCGGAAGCCCATAGACAAACTGGGACAGAAGTTCAGGATGCGCATGCGGTTCGCCATACCAAGCGTCGTAGACCTCTGGCGAGTGAAAGCGAAAGTCCGCCGCAAGATCGACCACGAGTCCAACCGTTCGGAGCAGCGACGGCATGAGGTGCTGGCTTGCACCGTGTGGCAGCGCCAAAAAACAGACATCAAGGCCACTAAAGGCTTCAGGCGTTGACTCGGAAAACGTGAGATTCGGGTACGAACTCTGGAGCGACGGGGTGAGTGCTCCGACCTCTGCTCCGGCATTCGACTCCGCACCGACCACGCGCACGCGCATGGTTGGGTGCTGGGTGAGAAGGCGGAGTAGCTCCGTTCCCCCGTAACCTGATGCTCCAATGACTCCAACATCCATACTGCAATTCTATACAGACTTTCGTATAAGTATGCAACTCTTCATGAAGCACTCCTGCTCATGAGTCGTCGAGGCATGCTGCTGTTTTCGGCCATGTGCGTGATCTGGTCGATCCCCTACCTCTTCATTCGAATCGCCGTGCGAGAGCTCGACCCGGCGACGGTCATCCTTGTTCGAACGCTGCTCGCAACGATTGTGCTCTTGCCGTTTGCTGCCTTTCGTGGGCACACCACGGCAATGCTGAAGAATCTTCGATGGATTGCGGCATTTGGCGCCATTGAA
>CAIQUD010000062.1 GCA_903874965.1 uncultured Actinomycetes bacterium
ACGGGGCGAGGCGGGTTACCTCTTCGTGCCCTCCTCTCCTTCAAAGGAGAGCCATGCCCAAGCAACGTGTCCCGCATCGATCAAGGTTCTTCTGGGTCACAAGCGTCGTCTTGGGTCTGTTTTCGTGTGTTGGTCTGTCATCCGTTCTCGTCGCGGAATCTGCAGCTGCAACCAAGAATCTTCAGGTCGTGGTGCTGATTCAGCAGGATCGGGGCCATGCGTCGATCGCAAAGGTCACCCTTCCGCAAGGTTCGACTGCGCTTGATGCACTGAAGGCGGCAAGTCACGCGTTGGGTTGGGACACACCAACCGAAGATGAGCAGTGGCCTGGATTCATTTGCTCCATCCATGGGTTGCCATCCAGTTCAACCACTTGCCTGAAGCACTTTTCCGCATCAGCTCCGACCTGGGCATTGTGGGAGGTGGATGGCCAACACTGGCGGTATGCAACGGTCGGAGCCGCAGTGGCAAAGGCTCAAGACCGCACGGTTGAAGGCTGGGTTCTCGAGCCAGGCATGTCGAGTCATTCAAAGATCGTCGCTCCGGGCGTGAAGCCGGACTTCGAACTGTTGGCTGGCAAAGCGACCGCCGCCAGCAAAGTTCGCCAACAGAATGTTCATCGTGGAGTCGGCGCCGTGATTGTCACGGTTGCGTTGATCCTGGGGCTCTTGCTCTTTGGGGCGTATGCGCGACGGAAACGGTCGTGACGAACCGCTCATCAATTCACCCTGGTGCGTGGTGGCTGTTCGGGGCTGGAGCAGTGGTTGGACTCACCGGTGTTGCCAATCCGCTCGTTGATCTCCTCGCCCTCACCGTGTTGTTTGTTGTGGTGCTTCGGCACTCGCATGGGGCGGTAGCCCGAACGCCGTTCGCGACCAGTTTGAAGATCGGCGCGATCCTGATCGTTGTTCGCGCAGTCTTCTCCGTGCTCTTTGGTGCTCGCACGGGCGGTACCGTCCTTCTCAACCTTCCACAAGTGCCGCTGCCATCGTTTCTAGCTGGCGTGAGTATCGGAGGGCCTGTCACGACGGAGTTGCTCCTCCAGGCGTTCTGTCAGGGACTCGCACTTGCGACAGTTCTTGCGTGCTTTGGCGCGTGTTCAACGTTGGCACCGCCTGGGACCTTGCTCGACTCGCTTCCGAAGGCCGTCTATGAACTTGGACTTTCCGTGGCAATTGCCTTGGCATTCCTGCCGGAACTCGTGGCTTCCGCACAAGCGTTGAAAGCGGCGCGTCGGCTCAGGGGGCGTCCAACCAAGGGAATCGCAGGACTTCGGGGGACTGTCGTCCCCGTACTCGAAGGTGCGCTCGAGCGATCAGTCACCTTGGCGGCCTCGATGGATGCACGAGGTTTCGGACTCGCAACTGCAACTCCGAGGAGTCAACACCTTGGAACTGTTGTCGCTGGCCTTGGGACGGCGCTGCTTGGGGTTGGGATCGCTGGATTGTTGACTGGTGGCTCCTTGGTTCTCTGGAGTTTTCTCTCGGTTGTTCTTGGATCTTGCCTACTTGCACTTGCAATTTCGAGGCGATCGCATCAACTCCGACGAACAACGTTTGCTCATCGACCGTTCACTCGGCGGAGCATTGTCGTTGGCGCGAGTGGCGTCACTTGCGGGTTGTTACTTCTCGAGGCCGGCCGCCTCGTGCCAGGCCTCATGTCGAGTCCAGTCGGTCGAGGTTGGCCAACGCTGTCGCCACTCGTCGTGGTTGCGCTGGCGTTCCTGCTTCTCGGCGGGTGGAGTGCACCTGAGGCCGTCGAATGATTGAGTTCCTCGATACCACCGTTCGATATGACGGTGCCATCAATGCCGTCTTCGCTCCAACGTCGTTTTCCCTTCAAGGTGGAGCATTGCACTTGGTCATCGGACCTACTGGTGCTGGGAAGACCACATTGCTTGGCCTGTTGAACGGACACGTTCCGCACTTCACCGGCGGTCGTGTCGATGGAGACGTCCGTGTTGGCGGTCGCTCAATTCGGGATTTTCGCCCACGCGATTTCGCTGACCTTGTTGGTGTTGTTCGCCAGAATCCTCGAACGGGATTTGTCGCCGACACGGTTGAACACGAAATTGCCTATGCAATGGAGAATCTTGGATTCTCTCGATCGGCCATGCACGAGCGGGTCACCGTCCTCCTTGAACAACTTGAACTCGGTGACCTCAGATCTCGCAAACTGCAAACGCTTTCGGGAGGTCAAGCTCAGCGAGTCGCTATTGCCGCAGCCCTTTCGGCAGCACCATCGGTGCTTGTTCTCGATGAGCCAACCAGCGGACTTGATCCAGAAGCTGCAGCCTCGGTGGTTGGGATTCTTGAAGAACTCGTTGCGCTCCATGGCGTGACGGTGGTCGTGAGCGAACATCGACTCGAGCGGATCATCGGAAGTGCGAATTCATTGGTGGTCGTCGACGGAGGAAACATTCGTCACGGGACACCAAGCGAAGCAATGGCTGACGCATCAGTCATACCTCCAATAGTTGAACTTGGGAGAGCCCTCAAATGGTCCCCTCTGCCACTCACCGTCGCAACTGGGAGTCAACACAGCGAGGAACTGAAGGGGAGGTTGGCGTCCCACCATCCGTCTCCTCGGCGATTGAGCACCGAGTCGCCAATAGCTGTCGTCGATGGGGTCACAGTCTCGTTCGGAGCGTCGAATGCGCTCCTCGCGATTGACGTTCAGGTCCGCCCTCGGGAAGTCACTGCGCTGGTCGGTCACAACGGTGCCGGCAAGTCAACGCTTCTTGGACTGCTCTGTGGATTGGTGAGCCCGTCAAGCGGGGGAGTACTCGTTGGAGGAGAGGATCCGTTGAGCCTTGACCCGCAGGCTCTCGTTGGTCGCGTTGGGCTCATTCCTCAAGATCCTGGGTTACTGCTCTATTCGTCGTCAGTTGAACGCGAACTGAACGAAGCCGACCGTGATGGCGGTCTTGAACCCGGCACCTCGGCCGCATGGTTTGCTCAATTTCAGCCTGAAGTTGAAGGCAGTCGACATCCGCGTGACCTCTCTGAAGGTCAGCGACTCTGTCTTGCTCTCGCCATCGTCATGGCCAGCGCACCGCCACTCCTCCTTCTCGACGAACCCACCTGCGGTCTCGATAATCATGCGAAGGAACACCTCGGTATCGTGCTCGGCAAACTTGCCGATCAAGGGACGGCCATTGTGCTCGCGAGTCATGACGTTGAGTTCATCGCGACGGTGTCTGATCGGGTCATTGAACTCGACAACGGAGTGTTGGTTAGCTCGTGGCCGGCAAGAAACAGGCCAACGAGCCGGAAGACCTTCACGTCCCAAATGCAGGAATTGCTCGGAAGTGCGGAGTGGCTTACCGCCAAAGAGGTTCTCGACGCCGTTCGAGGTACGCCATGAAGCGAAGGGTATTGATTCCGCTCTCGGCGATGAGCACGACGCTGCTCGGAGCCATGACGTTGATTGGTGTCGTGGCGTTTACGTGGCCGCTCTTCGTGCAGGCTAACTCTCCACTCCTCACGAGTCACGGTGCCTTTGCTTCGTGGTTCTTTGTATGTCTCGTCCCGCTCTTGCTGTTGGTCGCAATGGCTGAAGTTCGAGATGGCAACCTCGATGTGAAGACGGTCGCGCTTCTAGCGATTTTGGTCGCCGTTGGAACGGTGCTTCGCGTCGTTGGCTCCGGCATTTCCGGAGGGGAACCACTGTTTGCTTTGGTGATACTCACCGGATGGAGTCTCGGTCGGGGATTCGGCTATCTCTACGGAGCGACGGTCCTGTTCTGTTCAGCACTTGCCACAGGTTTCGTCGGACCATGGCTCCCGTTCCAGATGTTGGCGTGCGCGTGGCTTGGCTTTCTTGCGGGCTGCTTACCGACCTTGAAGTGGAAGGGTGAGGTCGCACTCGTAGCCGCCTTCGGAGCAGTGGGGGCGATTTTCTATGGCTCTGTTATGGACCTCTGGTTTTGGCCATTTCAAGTTGGACTGAATTCGACAATCTCGTTCGTCCCAGGTGACGCCATCTTGGTCAATCTCCACCGATTCTTCGTCTTTGACCTGACGACGTCGTTGGGTTTCGACCTTCTCCAAAGCGTCACCAACATTGTTCTGATTCTTGCGTTTGGTCGAGCGGTGACAAGGGCGCTTGATCGAACGGCTCGAGGTGCCGCCTTTGGCGCCAATGCCACATTCGGTTCTCGGGAACACCTCCGCTAGCCTTCGCCCGTGGCGCACGAAGATCAAGGAAGCAGAGTGGTGCTCCTTGACGCAATCGCGGCGGGCCGGTGTCCCGTTGCCATAGATCGCCAGGCTGCCGGCGCTACTGGAACCGAAGCGACCGACGTGGTGCTGAAGTGGCGAGACGCTGCCGCTGCACACCGTCGAGCTGTTGGTGAGTCACTCTTGCGATCCGTTCCCGGTGCAATGGTGATTGACGCTGCTGATGGGGCCGACGCTCAAGCAGCAACCTTGGCGGCTTTGGACAACATGGCGCCAATCATCCTCCGGCCTCGCCTCTCACCCGATGTGGCTGGTCGCCGCCGGGGGAGTCCCGACTTTCTCTTTCGACACGAACGTGGCTATCTCCCGGTGATGGTGAAACGGCATCGAGTTGCCGAGGTCTCCACCAATGGACGCCTCCTTGGATCTACAGGTGAGCGGCCCCAATTTGCCGATGCGGTGATCGTGCATGGTCGCCGCCTTGGAGCCGTTGGACGAAACGATGCCTTGGAGTTGGCGCACTACTTCCGGCTCCTTCAGGCCAAGTCCGCGGAGTCAGTTCCGATTGGCGGAGTCTTCGATGCCGCCGGGGATCTCTGGTGGATTCGGTTGGATGAACCAAGAGGAGGGGATGCAACTCGATCGATACTGGCTACCTACGATCGAGAGTTTTCCTTGCGGATCTCCGTGGTTGACCGAGCGAAAGCAAGATTGCAGGACTCGTCACTTTCACCGCTTGTGGTCCCACTGCATAAGAACGAGTGCAGTCGCTGTCGATTCGAGGCTGCCTGTAGTCGGGAGATGGAAGAGGAGGACTCGGTTTCGCTCATCCCGGGTATGCAGTGGCGCCATGCTCTTGCGCATCGTGCTGCTGGAGCTCCGACGAGAGCGGCTTTTGCCAGACTCGATCCGTTGAGTGCCCACGTTGCGCAAATTCTAAAAAAAGTGTCACCTGTCCAAGACATCGAGCAGCTCATCGCCCAGTCAAAATCGGTGCCGCCAGAGACACCAATTGGGCAGTTACTTGGCGAACACATGGAGGCTCGTCGTCAGTTTCGAAGGGCAGGCATTCTGCTCGCGAGCGACCTTGCAAAACTCGATCCGGTGACGATGAACTACGGAGCTCTGGTTGGTGGTGACCTCCGGATCCTCATCGAACGCTCACGCGCGGCGGTGAGCGGACTCCCCTTTCGAGCGAGAGGAGCCGATCCGAGCGACGTTCAGCGAGTTGATGTTGAGATCGATCTCGATATGGAGCGGGCAGACGGCGGAACCTACCTTTGGGGAGCCCTGGTTTCGACGACCCGACCGATTGACCCAGCGATTGATGCAGAAGCGAACAAGTATCGGTCCTTTGTCGACTTCCAGCCGCTTGGCAGTGAGGGCGAGGTTGCGCTCGTTGAAGAGTTGCTCGATTGGCTCGACGAATTTTCGGCTCTTGCGCAACAGGCAGGAGCGACATGGTCGGTGAATTACTACTCCCATGCGGAGATTGACGAACTCCGTCGAATTGCACGAGAGCATGGCGATGCTCGATTGGCGGCGAGAGTTGAAGGCGTCGCTGCGTCAAAACACTGGATCGACCTCAGAGTGGTTGCCGAACAGCAACTTGTTGTCGGACATGGATTTCGGCTTAAGAAGTTGGCGACCCTTGCCGGCTTTTCTTGGCGAGACGAGGAACCCTCAGGTAGCGCGTCGATGACGTGGTACGACAAGGCGGTTGAGGCGCCAAGTGAGGAAGAACGGACCTTCAACCGACAGCGGTTGCTCGCCTACAACGAGGATGACTGTAGGGCCACCTTGGCACTGCGGACGTGGCTGCGTGAAGCTGATCTTGCAGCAATCGAGGAGTGGCGACCTCCTCAGGACTCTGGTTCGTAAGGCGTCGACGGGTCTAACCTCCGGAGATGCCGCAATCAACTTCGGTCTCCATTGCTCCTCGACTCGCGTCGACCGTCCCGCACTACGACCAAGTCGCAGACGTCGTCGTCGTGGGATTTGGTGCTGCGGGCACTTGTGCTGCCTATGAGGCAGCAACCAGCGGAGCGTCCGTACTTGTTCTGGAACGAACGGGAGGTGCTGGTGGGGCCGCAGCGCTTGCTGAAGGGATCATTTACCTCGGAGGAGGCACTTCGACCCAGCGAGGAGCAGGTGTAGCCGACACACCAGAGGCAATGCTGGCCTATCTGCTGGCCGCGTGTGGTCCCGAAGTCGATGAGGACAAGATTCGCGCGTATGTCGCTGGAAGCATTGAGCATCATGACTGGCTGATCGAGCGTGGCATGGAGTTTGAACCCACCATCTGCATCGAGACGCAGATGGCCCCAAATGGGACGGAAGGTTTGGTGTGGTCGGGCGGCGAAGATGCCTATCCGTTCAAGGAAATTGCTGCTCCTGCACCGCGTGGACATATTGCCCGTACCAAGAGGTCGACCGGTTGGCTGCTGATGCAGACACTCTCCGAGGCCGCAATCGCCGCAGGTGCCGACGTGGCCTACGACACGCGAGTTGAACGGCTGATTGTTGAGGGTGATCGAGTCGTCGGCATCCAAGCAACGCGCTACGGAGAAGAGTTTCTCGTTCGTGCCGAACGTGGCGTCATTCTCTGCGCGGGTGGATTCATCTACAACGACGAAATGGTCGGCCGTTACGCGCCGGAACTGCTCAAAGGAACCTGGAAGGTCGGCACCGAAGGTGACGATGGCCGAGGCATTTCGATGGCGCTGGCCCTTGGTGCTCGGACAAAAGGGATGCACGCAGGCGAAGTCTCGCTTCCGATCATTCCTCCGAGACGCCTCGTTGAAGGAATCCTCGTCAATGGACATGGTCAACGGTTCATCAACGAAGACACCTACATGGGCCGTGTCGGCCAAGCTGCGCTGTACGCCAACGACGCGACGTGTTTTCTCATTGTCGACGAGGCCTGCTACGAGCCAAATTGGATGGGCATTGAAGCGGCCTGGGTGTGCGAATCCGTTGAAGAGCTGGAGGCAGAGATGGGCCTCGTCGAAGGCACGTTGGCTGCGACCATCACGCTCTACAACCGCCACGCAGCGGAAGGAAGGGACCCGCTCTTCCACAAGGAACCACCCTTCGTTCGACCGCTCATCCCACCACTTGGCGCCTTTGATCTCCGTCCAGGGGTCGCTCCCTATGCCCCATTTACCCTCGGTGGTCTGTCAACCACCGTTGATGGAAGGGTCCACCACATCGATGGCACCACCATTGACGGCCTCTTCGCCGCCGGGAGAACAACGTCTGGCGTGTGTGCATTCGGATATGCCTCCGGCCTGTCCATTGGTGATTCGACCATGTTTGGTCGCTTCGCTGGGCGCGCAGCCGCCGCGGTCAGTCAATGACCTCGCGCAACACATCCACGGTGCGCCCCATTGCACTCGATGAGGCGAGCCCAGTGCTCGGTTCGGCCGATGTCGTCATTGTTGGCTTTGGGGCTGCGGGGGCAGCAGCAGCAATTGAGGCGGCGCGAACTGGCGCATCGGTTCTCGTCCTCGAGCGCGCCGGGGGACCTGGAGGAGCGGCCGCTCAAGCAGGCGGAATCATCTATCTCGGTGGAGGAACGCCAACCCAAATCGGTGCAGGCATCTTCGACTCTGCAGAAGCCATGGAGACGTACTTACTCGCTGCGTGTGGACCAGAGCCCGATACGGCGAAGATCTCCGCGTATGTAAAGGGAAACCTCGAGCATCACCGGTTCTTCGTTGACTGTGGCGTCGAGTTTGAACCAAGTCTGTGTGAAACCGTTCAAATGGAATCTCCCGGCACTGAAGGACTGGTTTGGTCAGGCGGAGAGAACGCGTATCCATTCAACCAATTGACGAAACCCGCACCTCGGGGGCACCTCGCACGAACCAAGGGTGCGACTGGTTGGTTGCTTATGGAGAAGCTCCATGACGCCGCGTTGAGCCTAGGGGTCAATGTGGAATATGACCTTCGAGTGGAACGACTCGTGCTCGATGGCGAAAGAGTTGTTGGGGTTGAGGCGACAAGATTCGGCGTTACCGGAACCTTCCTCGCGAGCGGAGGCGTGGTTGTTGCCGCAGGTGGATTCATCCACAACGAGGAAATGTTGGCGGCCGAGGCTCCATCAGTTCTCGTCGGCAATTACAAGGTGGGAACAAGCAGCGACGACGGGAGGGGTATTCAAATGCTCCTTGCCCTCGGTGCACGAACCAAGTCAATGCACGCAGGCGAGTGTTCATTGCCGGTGATGCCACCAAAGAAATTGACCGAAGGCATCATTGTTGATCGCAAGGGGCAGCGATTCATCAACGAAGACACCTACAACGGACGAATTGGTCAGCGTGCGCTGTACAACCATGACGCCACGTGCTTCCTGATCGTTGATGAGGCTGCGTACTCGCCGACATGGCTCGGACTCGAGGCGACGGCGGTGTGTGCGACCGTTGAAGAACTCGAAACCGAAGGCGGTTTCGTTCCGGGCTCACTCAAGGCAACAATTGATCTCTACAACCACCATGCGTCGAGCGGGAGTGATCCGGTGTTCCACAAGGATCCCGCATTCGTCCGACCGCTCGTTGGTCCGCTCGGCCTCATGGAACTTCGTTCCCCGAACATCCCTTATGCCGTGTTCACCCTGGGTGGCGTTGTCACGACCGTCGATGGCGAGGTCGTCGATGTCGATGGTCGGGTCATTCCAGGATGTTTCGCCGCCGGTCGGACAACGTCAGGCATTTGCTCATTTGGCTATGCCTCCGGACTTTCGATTGGCGACTCAACCTTCTTCGGCCGTCTTGCTGGCAAAGCTGCAGCTCAACGTCGCTGAGGCTCAAGCACTCCAACGAGCTCGACGTGTTCAGTCTGGGGAAAGAGGTCGAAGGCTCGGACCGACGAGAGACGCCATCCAAGGTCAAGAGCAACTTTGACATCGCGTGCGAAGGTTGCAGCATCACATGACACCGAGACAATCCGTCGAGGTCGGGGCGTGAGTGAGCAAAGGGCCGTCATGACGGCCTTACCTGCCCCTTCCCGAGATGGGTCGAGGACGACCACATCAACGCCAGGCAGGTTTGCCGCGATCGACTTCTCAGAGACAGGTCCGGTTACGACCTCGACTTGGGGCAGATCCTTCAGGTTTCTTCGCGCATCTCCAGTTGCAGAGGTGCTTCGTTCAATGGCGATAACTCGACCATCAGAACCAACACGCTGGCCAAGCTGCGCAGCAAACAGCCCGACACCGCTGTAGAGGTCCGCGACCGTGTCGCCCTTTGAGAGTTTTGCCGCCTGGAGCACGACTTGGCTCAGCGTCGTCGCTGCTGAGCGGTGCACCTGGAAGAACGATTCTGGGGCCACGTCATACCCACGATTGCCAACAGCCACCTTGACTCGTCCTGGTGGTTGGAGAATTGTTCCGTCAACCACGATCCCCACATCGGTGAGCTCCGGGGTGTGACTGAAGCCATTAGGTCCAGTCGTAAAGGACGTGACGGTTGCGTTCGCATCAGGGTGCCCAAACACTTCAATTGACGCAACGCCTCCCCAGCGGCCCTCGAACACGCCTGAGTGTCCGACCTCTTCGGTTGCAATGTCACAAGAGGTGACCGGAATCAGGATGTCTGAACGATGCCGATGAAACGATGGACTTCCTTCTTCGTTCATCGTGAGACGGACTCTTGTCCGCCATGACCAGCCATCATCTCCAGGTGCAGCTTCTTCAACCTCGACAGGCAGGTCGAGTTTTGCAATCCGTTGAAGTTGTTCAACAACGAGTTCACCCTTGAGTCGCCGCTGGGCTTCGAGTGCGACGTGCTGATAGTCGCACCCTCCACATCCGCCAGGACCAGCGACCATGCAGCGAACATCGACGCGATCAGGCGATGCTTCCAAGATCTCGATGGCGTCGGCACGCAGGAACGTTGCGTTCTCCTCCGTGACCTCGGCGATGACGAGTTCGCCTGGAAGGGCATGACGAACAAAGACGACTACCCCCTCAGGAGAGCGCCCAACAAAACCTCCGCCAGCAGCGGGCTTACCTACACGAACCTCGAAGCGCACATGGCCTCCTTTACAGGCAGCAGGCTAGGTCGCTTGAGGGTTCGCGTTGGCAGCCCAGCTAGGAAGACGCTTCCAGAAGCGGGCCACGGCATCACGCGTCGGTACTTTCGTAAAGGTCAATGGGACGTCATCGAGGGGGAGCGAGGCAATTTCCGCCCACTTCTCTCGATTGCGATTTCCCTGTCGTTCCTTAGCGTGTTGACTTGCTGCCTTTCGATGGAGCGATGCAGCAGCCTTTGCACTTTGTTTGCGAGCGGCAAGACGAGCGTCTCTTGGTGAAGCTGTCCAGCTTGGTGGGTTTCTAAGGAGATCGGCCACTTCCAAGGCATTCCATCCTCGCCGAGGCTCAAACGCAGCCACTGACCCTTCATCGAGACCGAGGAGTTCAGCGACGTCACTATTCGAAAGGACGGTCGATTGGACAACTTCCTCAAGGGCAGTCGTTGCTGCGAGTGCCTCGTCCAGGCTCGCTTCGACAGAGATGACCACCGAGCGCAGGAGGAAATCTGCACGAGCACCGAGAAGCCAAGACGGCGGCTGAAGGACTAGTGCGTCTACGTCGAGCGAAGTGAACGTCTCCTGCTCGCCAAGATGTATGGCGAGCGCAGCCGTGTCACACCCGAGAATTCGGGCCACTTGGTGGGAGGAAAGGGTGTGCGCTGGATGAGCCATGCTGCCAATATAGCGAACAGTTGTTCGCTTTTAGGGAATGTCTGGAACTTTGGTGACTTGGGGTGACTCGTGTAGAGGCTTTCGCAGCCTGCTCGCGTTTTGAAAAGGAGCGATGAACCCTTCGAGATATCCTCGAACAGAACTTGGAGGTTCACAAGTGGCAATGCAGTGCGCGCAACGTTTCATGCGAGTGCTTTTTGGTTCGCTCCCAGTGCCAATGGTCAAGCAATGACGAGTTCGAGTGTGCGAGTTCAGTTTGGTCGGGACGCTCGCCCGACGACGACTGCGCGTCCTCAATCGATGAACTTCCACGTCCTTGCCAAACCTTCTGGAGCCATTTGCAACCTCGATTGCACCTACTGCTTCTTTCTTGAAAAAGCTGACCTCTATCCAG
>CAIQUD010000063.1 GCA_903874965.1 uncultured Actinomycetes bacterium
CGACACGCCTTGTAGAAGTCGAGAACGCCGTACATGTTGCCGTGATCAGTAATGCCGAGTGCCGGCATGCCATCAGCAATCGCCTTGGCAACGAGGGCATCAACACGAGCTGCACCATCGAGCATTGAGAACTCGGTATGGGTGTGCAGGTGGGTGAAACTCGACGGCACTGCCGCTCCTCAGGATGGTTGGACGAATCAGTAGGCGAACTACAGCCTTGTTGTTCGACCATAGCGCGACCTCATCGAGGTGACACAGGACGTCGAGAATCCCTACAAATAGTTGCCTGGACGCTCACTGCTCGGGCTCGAACCTGGTGGCAAGGTCCGTTGACGAAGTTCATCCAGCTGTGCCCTGGCGGCCATCTGTTGGGCAACAAGGGTCGCTTGGATCCCATGGAACAGTCCCTCAAGCCAACCAACTAACTGAGCCTGCGCAATACGAAGTTCTGCTTCTGACGGCGCATCTGCGCTGAAAGGAGAGACCATCCGGTCAAGTTCCGAGGCAAGGTCATCAGAGATCGCCGTTCGAAGTTCTGCAAGCGATTGTTCGTAGATTTCCTTCAGACGCCTTCTGCCAGCTTCGTCGAGCGGAGCGCTGCGCACTTCGTCGAGCAGCACCTTGACCATTGAGCCAATCCGCATCACCTTTGCTGGCTCTGAAATCGTCTCCGTTACGGCCACGTCGTTCGCTCCGTCGCTGTTCGAGTCGCCTGCATTGAACACTTCGTCGGGCGCAATTACCTCAGAATCATGGAGTGGGTTCGTCATGAGGTGCAGTCTGCCACTTCCCCTCTTGAGAGCGGCCCCGGAAAACCTGACTAGACAGGTAGACTATTCACGTGAAGGTGTCCACAAGAGGTGACTACGCAAGTCGTGCACTCCTATCGTTAGCGCTCCATGCCAATGGATCGGTACCGACATCGGTTCGAGATATTGCCGAGCGAACAGGACTTCCACAGCCCTACTTGGAGCAAATTCTCCTCGCCTTGAAGGGCGCTGGCATTGTCCGATCGAAGCGTGGTGTTGGCGGAGGGTACGTGCTGGCGAGAGGTCCTGAGGACATCAGCCTGGCTCAGATTGTCTCCGCAGTCGACGGTCCAATCGCAGCTGGAGATTTTGGCGAACCTCACAAAGATGGGGCCTGTGATCACGAGGGTCAGTGTGTACTTCTGGCGCTTTGGTCAGAAGTTGGAGAACTGCTTCGGACTCGACTTTCGTCCTACACCTTGGCCGACATGGTCGTCCGGGCCCAAGGTGTCGCCGCAAAATAGAGAATTTCTTGTAGATTTGGGAATACTCCAATCGGGATTGGCGTTTTCCTGATTGCGCCAACCAACGAGAGCAGTAGCGCCTGCTCGAGGAGGAACATCGATGTCTCGTACTTCGTGGTCGTCGTCAACGGATGCTCTGGGCCTGCTCATGCGGGACCTTGACCAGTACCCCATGCCGAACTACGACGAGCAGGTCGAGCTTGCGAAGCGTGTTGCCAAGGGCGACACCGAAGCGAAGCAGCAGATGGTTGCGGCCAACCTCCGCCTGGTGTTGCACTGGGCCCGTCGCTATGCCGATCGTGGCGTCGAAATGGTCGACCTCGTCCAAGAGGGAACTTTTGGCCTCATGCGCGCCGTCGAGAAGTTTGACTGGGAGCGCGGCTTCAAGTTCTCGACCTATGCCACCTGGTGGATTCGTCAGTCGCTCCAACGCGCTGTCCAACAGCACGGGCGCACCATTCGGATTCCTCTGGAAGTCGGCGAGCAACTCCAACGTCTCGAGGCCGCCAACGCAGAGCTGACTGGCCTGTTTGGACGCCCACCAACTGACGACGAACTCACCGAAGCGACCGGCATGAACGCAGCCGAGCGCAAGAATCTTGAGGGTCTCGCTGGGGTCACGGCTTCACTCGACCAGCCAGCCAATAGCGACTCGTCAACGGTTCTCGGCGACCTCGTTGCACCGGAGACGACCAACTTCTACGACGCTGTTGATCAGCAGATGATGGATGACCGGTTGGCCGACGCCCTCGGGCGCCTGTCAGACCTTCAACGGTCGGTCATTCGCATGCGCTTCGGACTCGATGGAGCGGACCCAACCTCACTGCAGGCAACTGCGGAAAGCCTTGGGATCGGTGTTCGCCGAGTACGTCGTGCGGAAGAAGAGGCACTCGCCACGCTGTCGGTTGATGTTGATGTGCTTGGCGTCTACCGACCTGATGAGGCCGAGGCGTCCTTCAACTAACGATCAAGGTCAATGTCGCTGCCGACGAGGCGGGCGAGATCTTCAGGCAGTGGCGAGGTAAAGGAAACCTGCTCCCCCGTGACGGGGTGTTCAAACCCAAGTCGATAGGCGTGCAGGAAGAATCGATCTCTGCCGAGTTCCGTGTCAATCAATCGTCCGTAGCGAGCATCGCCCACCACAGGGTGGCCAATGGCTTGCAGATGCACTCGAATTTGGTGGGTTCTGCCTGTCTCGAGTTTGCAGCGAAGCAGGGTTCTTGGAGCAGTTCCTTCGAAGCGACGGACGACCTCATAGGCAGTTCTCGCTGGTCGACCATCTCGTGACACGGCCATCATGGTTGGACTTCTGAGGGACCGACCAATGGGGGCATCAACGACGCCTCGCTCATCGGCAACGACACCACGGACGAGCGCCAAGTACCAACGGTCGACGTCGCGTGCGGAGAGCTGCCCGACGAGCGATCGATAGGCCTCTTCAGTTCGTGCGACCACTAGGAGCCCTGAGGTTCCACGGTCTAGACGATGGACAACTCCGGGCCGATCAGGGTGTCCCCCGCTTGCTAAACCAACACCCTCGAGTTCAGGGTACTGAGCGAGGAGTCCACCAATCATGGTGCCGGTCCGATGTCCAGCTCCGGGATGCACGATGAGGTCAGCCGACTTATCAATCACGAGGAATGCAGGATCTTCTGCAATGACCGTGACGTTGACGGAAGGATCTGGTTCGACACCGACGGGCGCCGAGGACTCAATGACCGCTTCGAGCCGATCGCCTTCAGAGAGCACATGACTTCTCGGTCGGTCGGTCCGTCCATTGACGACAACCGAACCACTGCTGATGAGCGTTGCCGCTTCGCTCCTTGAGATCCCCGTCAGCATCGACAGGGCCCGATCAAGTCGAACACCGGCCAAGAGCGCTGGAACCTCTACATCAACCTGCTCAGCATCCTCGGACGCCATCGTCGCTCCTCGCGCGAAAAGCCAGGGAAATCCCTAACCAGATGCAAGCGACCGTAATGCATGCATCGGCAACATTGAACACTGGCCAAAAACCTGTTGCGATGAAGTCGGTGACTTCGTGGTTGTGTGAGAACGCGCGATCAAGTCCATTGCCGAGTGCGCCGCCAAGAAGCAGCCCGATTGGGAGACCGATCCTCCACAAAGGTGTTCGCCAGAGCACCACAACGAGAACGACCGCTAGGACGCCCCCAAGCACCGCCAAAAGCATGGAACGTCCCTGAAAGATAGAAAATGCAGCTCCGGCATTTGACGTGGTTGCCAAACTCACCGGCCCGAAGAGATGGACAGGCGTCACCCAATGGTCGACGGCAAAGACTTTGGTCAAATGATCCGCGACCAGCGCAACCAGCGCAATGACTCCGGCCGCCGCTCGAATGCCTGGACGACCTCGGCGGCGCGGATTATCGACGGAGGAGCCCACCGGACTTACAGGCAACGCACATTGTTGCTTCAGGAATCGCTTCTAGGCGGTCCTTGGCAATTGGGTCGCCACACTGGACGCACATTCCC
>CAIQUD010000064.1 GCA_903874965.1 uncultured Actinomycetes bacterium
GCGGCGGCCTCGTCGAGGCCAGCATCTTCGAGTGCGTCTTTTGCCTTGTCAACGATTCGGCGAGTTTCCAATTTGTCCTCGGCGGCCAAACCAAGTTCGCCCACCTCAACTTCGAAGGCACGGTCCTCTGCCACCCGCTGGAGGACGGTTGCAAGAGCAGGAAGGAGCTCGTGGCGTCGGAATGGCTTGACCAAGTACGCCGCAACATTTGCCGCACGGGCTTCGTCAATCATTTCTCGCTGGGAGAACGCGGTAAGCAGGACCACTGCGGTCGGTCGACCACTGAGCACGCCTGCGATCTCAAGACCAGTCATCTTCGGCATCTTGACGTCCAAGAGTGCAAGGTCTGGCTGATGTTCTTCAATGAGCGCGAGCGCATCGGCCCCGTTGCCGGCCTCACCAACGACGATGTAGCCGGCCTCAGTAAGAATTTCCTTCAGATCCAGACGAATGATTGCCTCATCGTCTGCCAACACCACCGTTGCGGTCATTGCGTACCTTCCACATGGGCCAACAGCTGCTCTCTGGCAGCCAGCAACTCTTCAAGCGAAGCGCGAACTGCGTTGCGAGCCTTCTCCAAGGTGTCGGCGGCTCGCCGCATTTCTCCGTAGTCGTGACTCGTCTGCGGAGTCTCGCTGAGGAGAAATCGCAGGCGCAGATCCTCTGCTGCAAGGTTGAGGGCTTCGAATTGCTCATCAAGCACCATCAGCTCAACTCGAGCGCGCTCAAGGCGGTCCTGGGTCTCACCGAGTTTTCTCAACACCACTGCCTGTCGCACGCGAGCAGCCTACCGCCCTTCGGTTCGGGTCACTCTTGCGCTACTCGCCGAGCGGTTGCCAAGCAATATCGGCATCACGCAGCCACGAATTGTCCACTCCGGACACGCCCGGGCCCGTCGGGACCGACAATCTGCCGTCAACTGCCGCTGGATAGGACACACCTCCAGCAAGCCCATATGTCGAAGGACTCGTGAGATCTGAAAGCAACGTTGCACCAGGAGCCGCCGCAAGCGCAATGAGGGTCGACCGAGCAAATCCAGTCTCGAAGAAGCCGCCAACGAAGGCATCAACGCCATGCTCTGCCGCCATGCGAAGGACCTCGACTGCCGCAGCGAGCCCTCCGAGGCGACCGGGCTTCACGCAAAGAGCATCGGCGGCGCCATAACGAAGGATCTGTTGCACACGTTGGGTTCCCGTTACGCCTTCGTCGAGAGC
This sequence comes from uncultured Actinomycetes bacterium, assembly GCA_903874965.1. GTDB lineage: Bacteria > Actinomycetota > Acidimicrobiia > Acidimicrobiales > RAAP-2 > CAIQEU01. Next base: position 1,215 of record CAIQUD010000064.1, read on the forward strand.
GATGGGAATGGAGATCATTGAGCGAAGGGCCGCATGATCAACCAGATTGGTCGCAGCGAAGGGTTGTTCGATCAGCGACAAGTCAGCCTCGGCAAGGCGTTCGAGCGCTTTCGGTCCATCACGCTCATCGCCCTCGAGGCGATATGCGCCATTGGCATCGGCTTGAAGGAGCACCTTCGGAGCAACGATTCGGATCATCTTCAGTGGCTCGAGATCAAATCCAGGCCGAATCTTCACGCGGATTCGCGAAGCGCCGCTGTCAAGAAGCCTCGACACTCGCTCTCCTACCGTGTCGAGATCGTCGCCTTCGGTAACGCTGACAAGCGCTCCAATGCCGACAGACGTGCTCGTTGCACAGAGCCAGGACCCAAGAGAACGTCCTGACTCCTGCAGCTCAGCGTCAAGCACAGCCATTTCAACGACGTGGGCAACACTCCGTTCAAGCGGCGTCGTACCAAACAGTGAAGCGACAACAGCAGCAGGAGGAAGATGACCGCCTCGCGAAGCTGTGGTGGCAGCAAGGCGATGAATGCTCCGCTCTTTCAAGGCTTCTGCAACCTCATCAAGCGATGGCTCGCCTGGAAGTGGGCGTGCAAGCGCTGCGCTTTCCCCGAAAGCAATGAGCCCCTCGTTCTCGTAGCGGAGGAAGAGGACTGGACGTTCTCTATGCGTGACAGAAGAGGCCTGAACCTCAACGTTGAGGTGGCCATCAAGAACACCAAGCATCCATCGCGCAGTCCCCATCAAGATGGTCCCAACGGCAGGTAGGCTTTCGGAATTGCCCGGATGGCGGA
>CAIQUD010000065.1 GCA_903874965.1 uncultured Actinomycetes bacterium
CCGCTTTTCGTTCACTCATTGACAGGTCCATGACACCGGCTTAGGTGGCACCGCTCACCTGAACCAAACGGGCTTGTTTGGCGGAGGTTTCTTCGTGAGGCAATGAAACGCCTACGCGGAGGTTTCTCGTGAGTCAACTCGGCCTGACGTGGAGCAGGCAAGGCGTTGAGTAGGGTGTACCCCATGCCGCTACCGACTCGTCCTTCAGAGATTCTTGAATGGACGAAGACCCACGAGGGGAAGAAGCTGCTTCGTTTCACCTCGGTTTCGGTGATTTCGACCATTGTGTCGTTCATCACCATCGGTGTCGTCTACGGCTTTAAGTTGGTCAGCGGACAGATTTGGGCAACGGTGATTGGTAATGCCGTGGCTTCGGTGCCGAGCTACTACCTCAACCGCAAGTGGGCCTGGGGCAAGTCCGGCCGAAGCCACATCCGGAAAGAAATCATCCCGTTCTGGTCAATGTCGGCCCTCGGAACAGCGTTCTCGATCATTGGTGCGTACTTCGTTCGCGAGTACACCCACTCGCACCACACCGGTCACCTCATGACGACGGCACTCCTCCAGCTTGCGAACATTGCTTCGTTCGCCATCTTCTGGGTGCTGAAGCTGATCGTGTTCAACAAGATCTTCCACATTGGAGAGATCGAAGAGTTCGACGAGCACCTGACCGCGGAAGAGAACGAACACCCGCTGGTCTAAGTACCGAGGTCACGTTGTCCGGCCATGAGCTGCCACGTTGCGCAATTGGGCGATGAAATGTCCCACCGCAGAAGGGCGAAGCTGCTTAGTCCCTGAAGTTGTTGAATTGCAGTGGGACGCCGAAATCGTGTCCCTTGCAGGCGGTGATCACTTCTTGCAGATCATCACGCTTCTTCCCGGTGACGCGGATCTGCTCGCCTTGGGTTTGGCTTGAGATGCCCTTCAACGCCAAGTCCTTAATGAAGCGATTAATGGTCTTTGCGACGTCCTGGGAGAGTCCAGCCTTCAACTTGATCTTCTGGCGAGACGTTCCTTTGGCGGCTTCTTCGATCTTGCCGGCGTCTAGTGACTTGAGCGAGACGTCGCGCTTCACCAATTTCTCTTCGAGCACCTGGTAAAGCGCTCGGAGGCGATCTTCGGTTGCCGAAGCGAGGGTCAACTCAAGGTCGGCCAACGTGATCGTTGAGTCTGTGTTCTTGAAGTCGAAGCGAGTCGTGGCTTCACGATTCGCTTGGTCAATGGCGTTCTTGACCTCTTGCAGGTCGACTTCGGAGACGATGTCGAAACTAGGCATGGAGCCAAGCGTACCGGTTGGCGGTTGGACGACCCCGAATTACGCAGCCCAACCGGTGCAGCCGTTGGTGACGCCACCATTGGATCCGTCTGGACAGGTTGTGCCCGAGGTTGTGGTGATGGTTGAGCCGCCACTCACGCCGAGGGCAAATGCCCCCGCGAGGTCAGCGCCGGTGAAGTTGTCACTCAAGAAGATCACGCCGCCGAAGTTCGCCCCGCGAAGTCCAGCGTTCACGAAGTTGTCGGTGGTGAAGTCAGCACCGGCGAAGTTCGCTCCATCGAGCGTCGTTGAGGTGAAGACGGTGCTCGACAACGTGGCGCCAGAAAAGTTTGCTCCCGTTGCTTGCGCACTCGTAAAGTCAGCGCTCGTCAAGTTGGCACCAGCGAAGTTGGCCCCACTCAGATTCTTGGAATTGAAGTTGGCGCCGGTGAGCAGAGCGCTCGAGAAGTCCGCTCCAATAACGGAAGGGAGCGTCGCTCCATTGAGGTTGGCTTGGGTGAAGTTCGCCCCTCGAAGATCGTCGCTCGACAAGTTCAGCCCGTGGAGATCACAACCTGCCAGGTTCGCGCCTGGGAAACGAGCAGCACAGTCCTGACTCCAACCGCCGTCAGGACCTTGGAAGCCTTGAGCGCCATCAGCTCCTTGGAACCCCTGTGCTCCATCTGCTCCTTGGAACCCCTGTGCGCCGTCAGCACCCTGTGCTCCGTCGGCACCGTCTGCACCTTGAGCTCCTTCGACACCCTGGAAACCCTGAGCTCCACGTGCTCCCTGGAAGCCTTGAGCTCCACGTGCTCCCGAGAAACCAGAAGGTCCGAGCGGGCCAACTGGACCCTTTGGTCCTGTTGCACCTTGAACGCCTCGTGCACCCTGCGGGCCAGTGATCGACCAAGAAATCTTGGTAAATCCGGAGCCACAATGCATTGAGATGTCGGTCGTCACATTGGTGAGGAGACCACTCTTGAGGCAGCCGTAGTAGCTCGGTGGTGGGGTGGTGCTTGCACCGACGGTAAGGCTCGAAATGAAGCCTCCCGAAGCGACAGCAGCACCAACACATGCGCCGACGACTTTGGTCCGGTTCTTCATGACAACTCCTCGTGATCGTTGTTGGAGAGCGTAGGGATGATTGCGTCGTGCGTCAATGGAGCCCCTTAGGAAGTCTGCGGGAGATGGCACTGGGTCGCGGCTACGATTGACCCGGGTCCGTGTCCGAGTGGCCAAAGGAAACTGGCTGTAAACCAGTCGGCTCAGCCTACGGGGGTTCGAATCCCTCCGGGCCCACCATGAGGCTTCGATTCAGCAGAATGATTGCTGAATCGGAGCCTCGTTGTTCACCGGGCAAGCATGCTCGGGACTGAAGAATGAGAAGGCCAGGGGGCGATCAACGCGTGGATGCTGGAGTTGATCTCGATGTTGGTGCAACGACCCCAACGCCGATGGTCAGTCGCGCAACTGAGTGGGCTGAGCGAACGACGAGTCGACTCGAGCCCTATTCCATTGGTGGGTGGATGCGCCGACGGGCGCCGATTCCAAATGATGACTGGACGTGGCTTTGGACGCCAGGGGTCCTTGGCTTTCTAGCGATCTGCGCCATTGCGGTCGGTGGCTCATTCGCCAACTCGCCGTTCAAGTTTGAAATGGCGGGCACGTGGTTCTTTGGTGAACCTCCAACACTTGGCCCGCCCGACAACCAGGCGCTCCTGCTCGCTGCACTCGTGCTCGTTTACGGAGGGCTCGTGCTGCTCCTTCGGACGTGGATTCATTTGCTTCGAGCGCTCTCGACCCGTCCTGGTGTCCCCATCAAGTCCTTGGTGTGGATGGCCACCTTCTGGATCTTGCCGCTTCTGGTGGTTGCGCCAATGTTCTCTCGAGATGTCTTTAGCTATGCGGCCCAAGGCGAGATGGTTGCGCATCACGTCAATCCGTATACCTATGGACCAGACACGCTCGGGGCATCGAACTACACGTTCCCCGTCGACCCACTTTGGAAGAATGCACCAGCACCCTATGGACCGCTCTTCCTCATGGTTGATGGTCTGTTCGCGAGGATGAGTTTCCACCACTCACTCGGAACCATCATCATGCTCCGGGCACTTTCGTTGCTCGGGTTTGTCCTCATTGCGATTGGCGTCCCAATGTTGGCCCGCACCTTTGGACGTGAGCCGGGTCGAGCGTTCGTCCTTGCGGTTCTCAATCCACTTGTCGTCTTGTCGTTCGTGAGTGGTGCACACAACGACGCGCTGATGGCTGGACTGCTGATTCTCGGATTCGCCATGGCACGGCGCGGACGGACCTGGTGGGGGGTCACGCTCTGCGTGCTCGCAGCGGCGGTGAAGGCTCCCGCGATGATTGGCGTCTTTTATGTCGCATGGGAGGCGCTCGGACCAACTGCATCCGTGCGAGAGCGGTTTGTTCCTTTGGCCAAGGCTGGTCTCATCACCGTCGGAACATTTCTCACCCTCAGCTGGATGAGCGAGCTCGGCTTTGGTTGGGTGAAGAACCTCGCTAGCCCTGGGACGGTTCGAAGCTGGGAGGCGCCTGCCACTGGTCTTGGCATGGCCTTGTCAAGCCTGACGCACAGTCTCGGCATGTCGATGGCCATGGCCACGTGGATTTCCATCACTCGATCGATCTGCCTCGTGGCGGCAGTTGCCATTGCGATTTGGCTCTTCACCAAGGTCGATTCAATTGGATCCATTAAGGCCGCTGGGTTGAGCCTCCTTGCCTTGGTCATTCTTGGCCCGGTGATTCAACCTTGGTACCTGACCTGGGGCATTGTCGTCCTCGCACCAATCGCGACGGGCCGCCTTCGCACCACGATCGTTGCGATCACGGTCGTGGCCCCATTCATTGGGCTTCCTGGTGGGCAGACCCTTGTTTCGAGCCTCTTGCATACCGATCCGCTGGCCACCGCCGGCGTGCTGCTGGCGATGCTCCTGATCTTCCTCTGTCCCCTTGGCAGGTGGACGATTCCACTGGCGGTTGAAACCAAATTCCTTGAAGACCCAGAGGTGTTCGCCCCAGTCTTTCCTCGGTTCGCTACGACCTGAGCTTCTCCGGTTAGTCGAGGAGGAGTTGCAGTTCAATCACGTCGAGCCAGACGCCGTGCTTGCGACCGACTTCGCGCTCGATGCCCACGGTTGCAAAACCAAGTTGTTGGTGGAGCGTCACCGAGACACCGTTCTGCCCAGTAATCCGAGCGATGATCGAGTGGAAGCCTTGCTCTTTTGCAGCGGTCACAATGCCTTCAAGCAGGGAGCGACCAACGCCAAGTCCGCGGGCGGACCGGTCGACGTAGACCGAGTTCTCAACGGTGGTCGCATAGGCAGGTCGGTCACGAAATGGGCTGAGCGAGGCGTAGCCAAGAACGGCACCTTCGTCGAATCCCTCTTCATTCGTCGCTACGGCGACCAAACAGGGATAGGCACCACGATGTTCGTCGAGCCAGGCGAGTTGCTCAGCCTCCGTGCGGGGGAGCAGGTCAAACGTGACCGTTGAGGCCTCGACCTCGAGGTTGTAAATCGCCCGAATAGCTTCGGCATCGTCATGGGTGGCTGGGCGCAGGAGCACCGGCTCATCGTACCGAGCGAGCCACAGGAGGCCTTGCGTTTTGCGAGCCAGCCTCCCGTGGCTAACATGGTTCCTCACGGCCTATGGCCAGAAGGCCCCCTTAGCTCAGTCGGCAGAGCGTTTCCATGGTAAGGAAAAGGTCGTCAGTTCGATTCTGACAGGGGGCTCGCTTAGCGGCGTAGCTCAGTTGGTTAGAGCACACGGCTCATAATCGTGGGGTCGCGGGTTCGAGTCCCGCCGCCGCTACTACCCCAAGAGAGGTTCTTGGGGGACGAAGTACCAAGTTGGATCGAGCAACGCTTCGAAAGGGATTGACATCCATGGCACGCAACGAGAAGCGCATCGCAGTAACCCTCGCCTGTGAGGACTGCAAGCGCCGTAACTACATCACCATGAAGAACAAGGTGAACGATCGCGAGCGAATTGAACTGAAGAAGTTCTGTCGCTTCGACCGTCGCCACACCCTCCACAAGGAGACCCGCTAAACCGAGGCTTCGGCCACGGTGGTAGCATCTCCAACCCGTCCCAACGTGCTTCGGCACGAGGGGTAGCTGTAGAGGGCAGTAGCTCAATTGGTAGAGCACCGGTCTCCAAAACCGGGGGTTGGGGGTTCGAGTCCCTCCTGCCCTGCACCGGCGGTCTACCGCACCGCACGACAACGCAACAGAAGAGCACGGAAATGAACCGCGAAACCAAGCGCATGATGCAGCGGAAGGGTCAAGTAGGCGCCGACGGCGCTCCCGTTGCCCGCGCCGCAACTCCAGCACAGCGCAAGGCTCCGAAGCAGCGCACCTCGATTCGCCAATTCTTCCGTGAGGTCCGCGAAGAACTCCGTCAGGTCACCTGGCCTACCCGCCCAGAGCTCAAGAACTACGTCTCAATCGTGGCGAGCGTGCTCATCATCATGACTGGATTGATCTATGTACTGAACCTCGGGTTCAGCAAGGTCGTCCTGGTCCTGTTCCAGTAAGAGGATTTCGACGTAATGACCAATCTGATCAACGACAACGAGGGACTTGCTGAAGAGGCCGACGAGGTCTTGGAGCTCGACGACGTCACCTTGGTTGACGAACTTGACGACGAAATCGATGACGAGGAATTCGTCGTTGTCGAGAGCCCCTACGACCTTCCAGGTCGCTGGTATGTCGTGCACACCTACTCGGGCTACGAGAACAAGGTGAAGTCGAATCTCGAGAAGTTGATTGCCGCTCGGAACATGGAAGACCAGATTTACGCCATTGAAATCCCAATGGAAGACGTGGTCGAGTTCAAGAACGGCAAGAAGGTCACCGTGTCCAAGAAGGTGCTTCCGGGCTACGTGCTTGTGCGCTGCGAGATGGACGATGAGATTTGGGCTGCCATCAAGGGCACGCCAAATGTGACTGGATTCGTTGGCCCCGGCACGACGCCGACGCCACTTGTCCGTCGCGAAGTCGAGAACCTGCTTCACGTCAAGATCGAAGGAGCCGAGCCTTCAGCCAAGCGCAGTCGTCCTCGTCACGAGTACGACCTTGGCGAGACGGTTCGCGTGAAGGAAGGCCCATTTGCCGACTTCAATGCCGTCATCGACGAAATCAATGAAGACCAGTTGAAGCTCAAGGTTCTCGTCAACATCTTTGGCCGGGAGACCCCGGTCGAGCTCGAGTTCAGCCAAGTCGGCAAGCTCTAAGCAACGTTCGAAGGAAAGAGGAATCATGGCACCGAAGAAGCGCATTAGCGCAATCGTGAAAATCCAATTGGAGGCAGGCGGCGCAACGCCGGCACCGCCAGTTGGTACGGCCCTTGGACCGCACGGTATTCAAACAATGGAGTTCTGCAAGCAGTACAACGCTGCAACCGAATCCATGCGCGGCCAGGTTGTGCCTTGTGACATCACGATCTACGAAGACCGGACCTTCAGCTTCATCTTGAAGACCTCGCCGGTTCCGTTCCTTCTTCGCCAGGAGCTCGGCATTCAAAAGGGCGCGACGACCGCTGGTCGTGAGACCGTTGCCGTCGTGACCGACGAGATCCTCACCAAGATTGCGCAGATCAAACTCCAAGACCTCAACACCGATGACCTTGAGATGGCCAAGCGCCAAGTGGCTGGAACAGCCCGCTCAATGGGTATTTCGGTCGAAGCCTGAACAAGAAAAGAGAAACCACCATGGCGAGCCACGGTAAGAAGTACGACGCAGCAATCAAGCAAATCGACCGCACCGCCTACCTTGGCGTTGCTCAGGGTGTCGAGCTCGTGAAGTCACTGTCGAGCGCAAAGTTCGACGAGACCATTGAGCTCGCCGTCCGCTTGGGTGTTGACCCACGCAAGGCTGAGCAGATCGTTCGTGGAACGCTGTCACTTCCTTCGGGAACCGGTAAGACCAACCGAGTGGTGGTTTTTGCTGCTGGTGATGCCGCAGCCGCCGCACGTGCAGCAGGCGCTGACGAAGTTGGTTCTGACGACCTCGTTGCCAAGATCAACGGCGGGTTCATCGACTTCGACGTTGCCATTGCGACACCAGACCTCATGGGTCAGGTTGGAACGCTCGGACGCGTGCTTGGACCTCGTGGCCTCATGCCAAACCCGAAGACCGGAACGGTCACCATGGACGTTGCCAAGGCCGTTCAGGACTTCAAGGGCGGCATGGTCGAGTACCGCACCGACAAGGTTGGCAACATCCACCTTCGCGTCGGGAAGGCGTCGTTCTCGGCTGCTGACCTTGTGAAGAACGTTCACGCCGTCATTGACGAGTTGTTCCGTGCCAAGCCTGCTTCAGCGAAGGGCCGTTACCTGTTGTCGGTGACGCTTTCTTCGACGATGGGACCTGGCGTCAAGATTGACCCGGTCAACGCACGAGAGGTTCGTGACGAGCTCGTCACTGCGTAGCAGAACGCCGGGTTCTCCCGGTGGTGTAGGTTGTTGCACCCTGCCGAGCACTTGCTCGGCGACCTAATCGAGAAACGCCAAAGACATCCGGTGCACCTCACGGTGCCGAAGGGGCGAAAGCCCGCCTGACGAGGTGTACTGGGAGACGCAATGTGCGTCGCTCTGCACGCTGGATGTCCGAGGCCCGTAGCCGGACGGCAAGCCCGGCGGAGGAGCCATGGAGAACCCAAGACCAGAGAAGGTGGCGGTAGTTACTGAGGTGCGAGAGCGCCTTGAGCAAGCCGATGGCGCAATTGTGACCGAGTACCGCGGGATGACCGTGGCCGAGATCCAGACGCTCCGTAAGTCACTGCAAGCTTCAGGTGGCGACTACAAGGTGTTCAAGAACACGCTTGTTCGTCGGGCCGTTGCTGACACGCCGAATGCAGGCATCACCGATCTCCTCGTTGGACCGACCGGCATTGCGTTCGTCCAGGGCGATGTCTCTGCAGCGGCAAAGGCGCTTCGTGACTACGCCAAGGCAACTCCGGCACTCGTGCTCAAGGGCGGAGTGGTTGACGGCTCGGTGCTGTCCGCTGCAGATGTGACCGCACTCGCCGACCTCCCATCTCGAGACGTCCTCCTGTCGATGTTCGCCGGCGCACTTGCTGCTCCGATGCGGAACCTCGCCGGACTGTTCAAGGCAATTCCGCAGTCCTTCGCGTATGGCCTCAAGGCTCTGCTCGAAACCAAGCCCGCCGCCGAAGTTGCAGCACCAGCTGCCGCTCCGGTTGAAGAAGCCGAAGCTGCACCAGCAGCCGAGGAAGAGCCAGTTGCTGTTGCGTCAGAAGACGTAGCAGTGGCGGCGGAAGAGCCGACGGCCGATGCGCCGACGGAAGAGGCCCCTGCGGCCGAGGAGCCCGAGTCGGGCGACTCCGCCGAGTAGGCGTCTCAACCACCCAAGATCAAGGCAAGGAAAGGAAACACCATGGCAGGTAGCCTCACCAAGGAGCAGATCCTCGACGGGATCGCAGAGCTCAGCGTTATTGAATTGAGCGAGCTCTTGAAGGAGTTCGAAGAGAAGTTCGGCGTGACTGCAGCTGCTCCGGCAGCCGTGGCAATGGCAGCACCAGCAGGCGGCGGCGCCGCTGACGCTGGTGGCGACGACGAGAAGACCGAATTCGATGTCGTGCTCAACAGCGCAGGCGACAAGAAGATCGGCGTCATCAAGGTCGTTCGTTCGCTGACCAACCTGGGCCTCAAGGAGGCCAAGGACTTGGTCGACGCAGCCCCGAAGGCAGTGCTTGAGCGCGTCAGCAAGGACGACGCAGCCAAGGCCAAGGAGCAGCTCGAAGCCGAAGGCGCCACCGTCGAAGTCAAGTAACACCCAGTCGAGGGCGGGGGAGCGTCAGTCAGTTCACTTTGGTGACCTGAACGGCGTCGCTCATCGGTTCCAAGTTCGCTTGGAATGCTGGAGTTTGGTTGTAACCGGAGGCCCATTGGGCCTCCGGTTGCTCCCGTTCCTCCGCACGACTAGGCTCGACCTGTCGTGGTAGCCTCCCTCTCCCCTGTCTGAACGGTCAGAGGTCCGCACGCGTCCACGACGTCCTCGACCCAGTAAAGCAGTGCAGTTTGTCGTCCCACTCGCCCCCCACCCTCTGGAGAGCACGTTGCCATCTCGGTCAAGCATCGATCGTTTCTCATTCGCCAACATCAACGAGGCGCTAGCGCTCCCGGACCTCATTGCGGTCCAGCGTGATTCCTTCCAGTGGTTCTTGGACCACGGCCTGAAGGAGGCCTTCGAAGACATCAGTCCAATTGAAGACCACTCGGGCAAGCTTTCCCTCGAACTCGAGTTCGACCCGAACGACGAGGACCTTCGTCCGCCGCCCAAGTTCACGGTTGAAGAGTGCCGCGAGAAGGACATGACGTACAACGCTCCGGTCTTCGTCCGGGCACGCTTCATGAACGCCGAGACTGGTGAAATCAAGGAGCAGACCGTCTTCATGGGCGACTTCCCGGTCATGACCGACCGTGGAACGTTCATTGTGAACGGCACCGAGCGAGTGGTCGTTTCGCAGCTCGTGCGTTCGCCTGGTGTCATCTTCCAGCCTGGCCGTGATGCCAAGACGATCTTCAGTGGAACCATCCACCCCTACCGCGGTGAGTGGATTGAGTTCGACGTTGAGCAGAAGAACGTCAAGTTGCCGAATGGTGCGACTGGTTCGTACATCTCGGCTGGATCACGCGTTGCTCGCAAGCGTCGTATCTCGCTGTTCGTTCTCCTCCGTGCCCTTGGGTACACCGACGAGGACTTCCTCCGTCGATTCGTCGAGCACTTCGACTTCCTCGCTCCTCAGTGGGAGAAGGAAGGCCACCTCAACGCCACCCGCGAAGAGGCGCTCCTCGAGATCTACCGTCGTGCCCGTCCGGGTGAGCCACTCTCCGCAGTTGCGGCAGAGCAGTACTTCGAGCGTGCCTTCTTCGATCCCAAGCGTTACGACCTCACCCGTGTTGGTCGCTACAAGCTTGACCGCAAGCTTGGCGCCGAGATTGAGAAGATCTCGAAGCTGTTCAAGATTGACCTCGAGCGTCCAGCTCCGGGCCAGGGCGTGCTGTCACCGTCAGAGATTCTTGCGTCAGCGACGTACATGCTGCACCTCGCCCTCGAACAGGGTGCGCAGCAGACGACCTATCGCATTGACGACCAGGACCACTTTGCCAACCGTCGAATTCGTTCAGTTGGTGAGCTCATCCAGAACCAAGTTCGTGTGGGTCTCTCCCGCATGGAGCGAGTGGTGAAGGAGCGCATGTCGACGCAGGACGTCGAGGCCATTACGCCGCAGTCACTGATCAACATCCGTCCAGTTGTCGCTGCTACCAAGGAATTCTTCGGCACGAGCCAGCTCTCGCAGTTCATGGACCAGATCAACCCGCTTGCAGGTCTTGCCCACAAGCGTCGTTTGTCGGCCCTTGGACCTGGTGGTCTGTCGCGTGAGCGCGCTGGCTTCGAAGTTCGAGACGTCCACTCAAGTCACTACGGACGTATGTGCCCAATTGAGACTCCAGAAGGACCGAACATTGGTCTGATTGGTGCACTCGCCACCTATGCACGAGTGAACGAGTACGGCTTTATTGAGACGCCATACCGCAAGGTGGTGAAGGGTCGCGTCACCGACGAGATCGTCTACCTTGCAGCTGATGCTGAAGAAGAGTTCGTTGTTGCACAGGCGAACGCTCCGGTCGATGCAAAGGGCAACTTCACCGAAGACCGCGTCCTCGTTCGTCGTGGCCCACAGGGAACGGGCTTGCTCGTTGGCCAGTCGGGTTCGGCTACCGGAACGACGTCGGAAATCGACTACGTGCTTCCTTCAGACGTTGACCTCATGGACGTCAGTCCGAAGCAGATCGTTTCTGTTTCGACTGCGCTCATTCCCTTCGTCGAGCACGACGATGCCAACCGTGCCCTCATGGGCGCCAACATGCAGAAGCAGGCGGTCCCGCTTGTTGTTGCCGAGGCGCCATATGTCGGGACTGGTATTGAGGCACGCGCTGCTCGTGACGCTGGTGACGTGGTTCTCGCTGAAGGCGACGGCACCATTGTTGAAGTCGATGGCGACAGCATCGTTGTTGACTACAAGGCAGGTCAGAAAGACCGTCTGGGCAAGACCCTCGGCAAGAAGACCTACCGTCTGGCGAAGTTCCACCGCTCTAACCAGAACACCAGTGTGAACCAGAAGGTTCGCGTCGACGAAGGACAGAAGGTCGCTAAGTTCGACCTCTTGGCCGATGGTCCGTCGACCGACCACGGTGACCTCGCGTTGGGGAAGAACCTGCTCGTGGCCTTCATGCCATGGGAGGGCTACAACTACGAAGACGCGATCATCCTCTCTGAGCGTCTGGTCAAAGACGACGTCCTTACCTCGATTCACATCGAGAAGTACGAAGTTGACGCCCGTGACACCAAGCTCGGTGAAGAAGAGATCACCCGAGACATTCCAAACCTGTCAGAGGACATCCTCGCCAACCTTGACGACCGAGGCATCATTCGGGTCGGCGCAGAAGTTGGTCCTGGTGATGTGCTTGTTGGAAAGGTAACGCCGAAGGGTGAGACCGAGCAGACGCCAGAAGAGCGTCTCCTCCGAGCCATCTTTGGTGAGAAGGCGCGAGAAGTTCGCGACACCTCGCTCAAGGTTCCTCACGGCCAAAACGGAACGGTCATTGCGGTTGAAGTCTTCCGTCGTGACACTGGTCAAGAACTTGCTCCTGGCGTGAACGAACTCGTTCGGGTCTACGTTGCTCAGCGTCGCAAGATCACCGAGGGTGACAAGCTCGCCGGTCGTCACGGCAACAAGGGTGTTATCTCCAAGATCCTGCCGATCGAAGACATGCCATTCCTCGCGGATGGTCGTCCGGTCGACATCATCTTGAACCCTCTTGGCGTGCCATCGCGTATGAACGTTGGTCAGGTTCTCGAGGCGCACCTTGGTTATGCCGCACGGTATGGCTGGAAGGGCGAGACCCCGAATGAGGGCTTCGGCACCTCTGGTGTTGGCGACGTCGACTACCGCAAGACCCGTCCTCGCACCGTGCCGGCCAAGTGGGTCGCAACTCCAGCATTCGACGGCGCACACTGGGACGAAGAAGAGAAGGCGGGCAAGCACCCGACGATTCGCAAACTCTTCGAGACCCTCAACCCTGACTCTGCGAACGGCGACGTGCTCGTTGGCACCGACGGCAAGGTGACCCTGTTCAATGGTCGCACCGGCGAGGCCTATGACAACCCAATTTCGGTTGGCTACGTCTACATCTTGAAGCTCAACCACCTTGTTGACGACAAGATCCACGCACGTTCAACTGGTCCGTACTCCATGATCACCCAGCAGCCACTTGGTGGTAAGGCGCAGTTCGGTGGGCAGCGATTCGGAGAAATGGAAGTGTGGGCACTTGAAGCATTCGGTGCCGCGTACGCGCTCCAAGAATTGCTGACGATCAAGTCCGACGATGTTCTCGGCCGCGTGAAGGTCTACGAGGCAATCGTCAAGGGCGAGAACATTCCTGAGCCTGGAATCCCTGAGAGCTTCAAGGTGCTCATTAAGGAAATGCAGTCACTCTGTCTCGACGTTGAGGTTCTGAGCCGTGATGGTCAGGAAATCAAGATGAACGAGATTGACGAAGACATTTTCCGCACCGCCGAGGAACTCGGTATCGACATCAGCCGACCCGAGCGTGGGTCGGACGAAGAAGACGCACGCCGCGAGGCAGAGAGGCAGATGCGCTAAATGGCAACCCTGGACGTCAATACCTTTGAGCAGATCCGCATTGGACTAGCCACCGCGAATTCCATTCGCGACTGGTCCGAAGGCGAAGTGAAGAAGCCTGAGACAATCAACTACCGAACGCTGCGTCCTGAGAAGGATGGCTTGTTCTGCGAGAAGATTTTCGGTCCGACGAAGGACTGGGAGTGCTACTGCGGAAAGTACAAGCGCGTTCGCTTTAAGGGCATCATCTGCGAGCGTTGTGGCGTTGAAGTCACGCGCTCCAAGGTCCGCCGTGAGCGCATGGGCCACATTGAGCTGGCAGCGCCAGTCGTGCACATTTGGTACCTCCGTGGAACCAAGTCATGGCTTGCCTACCTCCTCATGGGAACTGAGCCCAAGGAAGAGCTGAAGGCCAAGCAGCTGGAGAAGGTCATTTACTTCGCCGCGAACCTGGTGACTCGAGTCGACGAAGAGCAGCGGACCGCTGACCTTCCTGAGCTCGAGAAGGAACTCGCGCTCGAAATCGACAAGCTCGAGAAGCGACGTGACCTCGACATCGACCGCAAGTTCAAGCAGCTTGAGGATGAGCTTGTTGCGATGGAGAAGGATGGCTCGAAAGAGGCAGACCTCAAGAACAAGCAGAAGCTCGTTGAGAAGGAAATTGTCTCGATCCGGGACAAGTCCGAGGACGAGATTGAGTTGCTCAAGCGCTGCATGGACGAGTTCAAGTCGCTCCACTCTCGCAAGATCATTGAAGACGAGATGTTGTGGCGCCAGTTGCGCATCAACTACGGCGACTACTTCGAAGGTGGAATGGGCGCAGAGACGATTCTGTCCCTCATTGACCAGATCGACCTCGACAACGAAGAGATCATCCTTCGCGCGCAGATCGAGGCATCAGACGGTCGCAAGCCGCTGTCCGCACAGCGTCGTGACAAGTCCATCAAGCGCCTGAAGATCATCGCTGCGTTCAACCGTCGCGACCCACAGGGCAAGCGGATCAACAACCCACGGGCCATGATCCTTGAAGCCGTTCCGGTCATTCCGCCAGACCTTCGCCCAATGGTGCAGCTCGATGGTGGCCGGTTCGCAACGTCTGACCTCAACGACCTCTACCGACGCGTCATCAACCGCAACAACCGGTTGAAGCGCCTGTTGGACCTTGGTGCTCCTGAGATCATTGTCAACAACGAAAAGCGCATGCTCCAAGAAGCTGTTGACGCGCTGTTCGACAACGGTCGTCGTGGCCGTCCAGTGACTGGACCGGGCAACCGTCCACTCAAGTCACTTTCGGACATGTTGAAGGGTAAGCAGGGTCGGTTCCGTCAGAACCTCCTTGGAAAGCGCGTCGACTACTCGGGTCGTTCGGTCATTGTTGTTGGACCGACCCTCAAGTTGCACCAGTGTGGACTGCCGAAGTTGATGGCGCTCGAACTCTTCAAGCCTTTCGTCATGAAGCGGCTCGTTGACCGGGAATACGCCCTCAACATCAAGTCAGCCAAGCGCATGGTCGAGCGTCGTCGTCCGCAGGTCTGGGACGTGCTCGAGAGTGTCATTGCTGAACACCCAGTGCTGCTCAACCGTGCTCCTACCTTGCACCGTCTTGGCATCCAGGCATTCGAGCCAGTGCTCGTTGAAGGCAAGGCCATCCAAGTTCACCCACTCGTTTGCACGGCGTTCAACGCTGACTTCGACGGTGACCAGATGGCAGTCCACCTTCCGCTTTCTGCTGAAGCTCAGGCTGAAGCACGAGTGCTGATGCTGTCGTCGAACAACGTGCTTTCACCAGCAACGGGTCGGCCAATCACGGTTCCTCAGCAGGACATGGTCTTCGGTGCGTACTACCTCACCCTTCACGTCGCAGACGCAAAGGGACAAGGTCGCACGTTCCGTCAGGCGCACGAAATTCGGTCAGCGTATGAAGCAGGTGACTTGTCGCTGCACGCAACGATCCTCGTTCGTGCCGACGTTGACTCACCAATTGGTGATCGCTTCGCAGCCGCAGGTCTTGTTGCTGATGAGTCGGGTCGCTACTCCGTTGAGACGACTGCTGGTCGCTTCTTCTTTAATGAAGCATTGCCCTTCGGCTTCCGCTTCATCAATGACCTTGTTGGAAAGCGCAACACGCCGATCAGCGTCATTGTTGAAGAACTTGCGACGAACTATCGCAAGGACGAAGTTGCGGCATCGCTCGACCGGATCAAGGACATTGGTTTCCGCTACGGCGCGCAATCAGGTCTGACGATCTCCATCGACGACGTCAAGACGCCTCCACAGAAGGCTGCGATTCTCGACAAGTACGAGAAGCAGGCCGAAAAGGCAGAGCAAGAGTTCAAGCGCGGCATCCTCACCGACGACGAGCGTCGTCGCAAGGAAATCGACATTTGGACCTCGGCCAACGCTGAAGTTGGCAAGGCAATGGAGACGCTGCTCGACGGCTTGACCTTCAACCCGCTTCACACGATGGTTGACTCAGGTGCTCGTGGAAACCCACAGCAGATTCGACAGATTGCTGGAATGAAGGGACTCGTCTCGAACCCTCGTGGAGAGATGATTCCTCGTCCAATTAAGTCGTCGTTCCGTGAAGGTCTCTCCGTGCTCGAGTACTTCATCTCGACCCACGGTGCTCGTAAGGGTCTCGCTGACACCGCACTTCGTACCGCTGACTCTGGGTACTTGACCCGTCGTCTTGTCGACGTCGCTCAGGAACTCATCATCCGCGAAGAAGACTGTGGCACGACGCGAGGCGTCTGGATCGAGGACTTGGTCCCAGACAGCTCAACCAAGCGTTCCTATGTCGAGACCCGCGTCTATGGGCGCCTCCTCGTCGAGGATGTCAAGTTGTCTGATGGCACCGTCGTTGAAGCCAACGTCATGTTGACTGACGTCGTGACGAACCAGATTCGTGACGATGCGGTTGTCGACCGGATCCGTGTTCGTTCCGCCCTGACCTGTGAAGCAGCGCAAGGTATTTGCGTCAACTGCTACGGCCAGAGCTTGGCCACGGGCAAGATGATCGAGCTCGGTGAGGCTGTCGGCGTTATCGCGGCACAGTCCATTGGTGAGCCTGGAACCCAGTTGACGATGCGTACCTTCCACGCCGGTGGTGTGGCTGGTGAAGACATCACCCACGGTCTTCCCCGCGTCGTTGAACTGTTCGAAGCTCGGACACCAAAGGGCGCAGCGAAGCTCGTTCCTCACAGTGGTGTTGTTCGGATTGAAGACACTGAATCAGGTCGTCGGGTCACCGTCGTCTCTGACGCAGGCGACATCCACTTCATCGATGTCACGCCAAGGACGCACTTGGAAGTCACCGATGGTCAAGAAGTCGAAGCCGGTCAGGCTTTGGTCGAAGGTCCAAAGGACCCCAAGGAACTCCTCGACATCAAGGGTCTGCGCGACACGCAGCTCTACCTTGTTGAAGAAGTTCAGAAGGTCTACCGCGACCAGGGTGTGTCGATTCACGACAAGCACATTGAACTCATTGTTCGCCAAATGCTTCGTCGTGTTCAGGTGCTCGAGCCCAATGACTCGCCGTTCCTTCCTCAGAACCCAGTTGACACGGCGCTCTACACCGAGGTCAACCGCAAGTTGGTCGAAGAGGGCAAGCGTCCAGCTGAAGGTCGCCCACAGTTGATGGGTATCACGAAGGCGTCGCTTGCGACGGAGTCATGGCTGTCGGCCGCTTCGTTCCAAGAGACCACCCGTGTGTTGACCGAGGCTGCCATTGAAGGCAAGAACGACAGCCTCCTTGGCCTCAAGGAAAACATCATCATCGGCAAGCTCATCCCGGCAGGTTCGGGTATGACCAAGTACCGCACGGTGCGGGTCGACATGCCTGATGCTGAAGAGCTTCCGAGCTGGGCCATGGCGAACATGTCGCAGAACGAAGATGAAGAGCTGGCCAGCTGGCTTCGCGACTCATCGGCCGAAGTTGGCGAAGGCGGAGTCACCTCCGTTGACGCAAGCTGGATGGGTGAAGCACCAACCGAATCACCTGAAGGCGAAGGCCCACTCGCTGGCTAAGGCCGAACAACTTTGGCGCCACCTTGCCGAGGCATCGGAGATGCTCTAGCATCAACAGTCCGTTGCCTCGGCGTGGTTGTGCCACCGAGACCACCCGTAATGCAGTTCCACCAACAACATTGAGGTTCACGCGTGCCCACAATTTCCCAACTCGTCCGCAATGGGCGCCAGGCAAAGGTCTCAAAGACCAAGACCCCGGCGCTTAAGGGCGCCCCACAACGTCGTGGAGTATGCACCCGTGTGTACACCACCACCCCAAAGAAGCCGAACTCCGCGCTCCGTAAGGTTGCTCGTGTTCGCCTTACCTCGGGCGTTGAGGTCACTGCCTACATTCCGGGCGTCGGCCACAACCTCCAAGAGCACTCCATCGTGCTCGTCCGTGGCGGTCGTGTGAAGGACCTCCCCGGTGTTCGTTACAAGATCATTCGTGGCGCCCTCGACACCTCTGGTGTCCGTGAGCGTTCCCAGGCCCGCAGCCTTTACGGCGCGAAGAAGGAGAAGTAAATGTCCCGCAAAGGACCCCCGGCGCGTCGGGAATTGCACCCAGATCCTGTTTACCGCTCAGTGCTCGTGACCCAGGTCGTGAACAAGGTCTTGGAGCGCGGAAAGCGCACCACGGCCGAGCGCATTGTCTACGCAGCACTTGAAGTCGTTGCCGAGCGCACCGAAGGCGACCCTGTTGCCGTCCTCAAGCGCGCGGTTGAGAACATTCGCCCCGAACTTGAAGTTCGTAGCCGCCGTGTCGGTGGAGCTACCTACCAAGTTCCGGTTGAAGTCCGTCCACGTCGTGCAACCACGCTGGCTATTCGTTGGCTCGTTTCCTACAGCCAATCCCGCCGCGAGAAGACGATGGCCGAGCGACTTGCCAACGAGATCCTCGATGCCAGCAACGGTATCGGCGCCGCCTACAAGCGTCGCGAAGATCTGCAGAAGATGGCCGAGTCGAACAAGGCCTTCGCCCACTACCGCTGGTAGTCCCGGCACTAGAGAGAGACTGAAATGGCAGACACCCTCCCACCTCGTGAGGTACCCCTCGCGCGGACTCGCAACATCGGCATCATGGCCCACATTGACGCGGGCAAGACCACGACGACCGAGCGCATCCTGTATTACACGGGGAAGAACTACAAGATCGGTGAAGTACACGAAGGCGCAGCAACCATGGACTGGATGGTCCAGGAGCAAGAGCGTGGCATCACCATCACCTCGGCAGCGACCACGTGCCGATGGGGAGACATCCTCATCAACATCATCGACACCCCGGGCCACGTTGACTTCACGGTTGAAGTTGAGCGCAGCCTTCGCGTGCTCGACGGTGCCGTAGCGGTCTACGACGCTGTTGCCGGCGTTGAGCCACAGACGGAGACCGTTTGGCGCCAAGCCAACAAGTACGGCGTTCCCCGTATTTGTTTCATCAACAAGATGGACCGGACCGGCGCAAACTTCGAGCGCTGTGTGGAGATGATTCGCGACCGCTTGGACGCAAACCCGGCAGTCATCCAGTTGCCCATTGGCGCAGAGTCTGACTTCCTCGGCATCATTGACCTCGTTGCCATGACCGCAACCGTCTACAAGGACGAAAAGGGTGAAGATTTCGAGACTGGTCCAATCCCTGAGGCGCTCCTTCTGGAAGCCGAAGAGGCACACCACAACCTGATCGACAATCTTTCGAACTTCGACGACAACATCATGGAGAAGTACCTCTCCGAAGAAGAAATCACTGTCGACGACTTGAAGGTTGCTATTCGTAAGGCAACGCTCGCCAACGAGATCACTCCAGTTCTCTGCGGAACCGCATTCAAGAACAAGGGCGTTCAGCCAATGCTCGACGCGGTTCGCGACTACCTTCCGTCACCGCTCGACCTTCCTCCAACCAAGGGAACCCTGCCAAACAAGGACACCGAAGTTGAGCGTCCATGCGATGATTCTGCGCCGTTTGCCGCACTTGCGTTCAAGATCATGACCGACCCCTATGTCGGCAAGCTCACCTACGTGCGTGTCTACTCAGGTTCGCTCGGCAAGGGTGACACGGTCATCAACTCGACCCGTGGAAGCCACAAGGAGCGCATTGGCCGCATCTTGCAGATGCACGCCAACACCCGTGAAGACAAGGACGTCGTCCACGCTGGTGACATCTTCGCCGCCGTTGGTCTCAAGAACACGCGGACCGGTGACACCTTGTGTGACCCAGGTCACCCAATTGTGTTGGAAGAGCTGGTCTTCCCAGAGCCTGTCATTCACGTCGCTGTCGAACCAAAGACCAAGGTTGACCAGGACAAGCTCTCGAAGGCTCTCTACGCACTTTCAGAAGAAGACCCAACCTTCCGAGTTCGCACCGACGAAGAGACCGGCCAGACCGTTATCTCCGGAATGGGTGAACTCCACTTGGAAGTCCTCGTCGACCGGATGCTCCGAGAGTTCTCCGTCGACGCAAACGTTGGTAAGCCGCAGGTTGCTTACCGTGAGACGCTTCGCAAGACCGTCGAGAAGGTGGAAGAGAAGT
This sequence comes from uncultured Actinomycetes bacterium, assembly GCA_903874965.1. GTDB lineage: Bacteria > Actinomycetota > Acidimicrobiia > Acidimicrobiales > RAAP-2 > CAIQEU01. The sequence continues at coordinate 19,479 of CAIQUD010000065.1, forward strand.
ACGTCCGCCAGACCGGTGGTAAGGGTCAGTACGGACACGTCGTCATCACCGTTGAGCCAACTGGCCCTGGCGGAGGCTACGAGTTCCTCGACCAGATCTCTGGTGGTGTCATTCCGAAGGAGTACATCTCCTCGATTGACCAGGGCATCCAGGAAGCTCTGACCTCTGGTGTCTTGGCGGGTTACCCCGTCGTCGACATCCGAGTGAAGCTCACCTATGGCTCATACCACGACGTTGACTCTTCAGAAATGGCGTTCAAAATTGCAGGATCGCTCGCCATCAAGAAGGCTGCACGCCTTGCAAGTCCGGTGTTGCTCGAACCAATCATGGCCGTTGAAGTCGTCACTCCTGAGGACTACATGGGCGACGTGATTGGTGACCTCTCGTCTCGGCGTGGCCGAGTTGAGGGGATGGATCAACGAGGCAATAGCCACGTCATTAAGGCGCAGGTTCCGCTATCGGATATGTTCGGCTACGCTACGGATCTGCGCTCGCGGACCCAGGGTCGCGCGCAGTACACCATGCAGTTCCACTCGTATCAAGAAGTTCCCGACTCGATCGCTAAGGAGATCGTGGCGAGAGTTCAAGGGGCCTAGCTCCTGACAAGCAGTACCGGACGGAGCGGTTTGCTCCCGTTCACCAACCAACCAGGCAGCGGACAAACGCTGTGGCGGGCCCCAGGGGGTACCGTCCGAGAATGATGGAGAAGTGCCAGCCATGGCAAAGCAGAAGTTTGAGCGGTCAAAGCCTCACGTAAACGTGGGAACCATGGGTCACATTGACCACGGCAAGACCACCCTTACCGCGGCGATCACGAAGGTGCTCGCGGACAAGAACCCAGGCACGGCCTTCACCCCGTTCGACCAGATCGACAAGGCCCCTGAAGAGCGTCAGCGCGGAATTACCATCAACGTGGCACACGTCGAGTACGAGACGCCGAACCGTCACTACGCACACGTCGACATGCCAGGTCACGCTGACTACATCAAGAACATGATCACCGGTGCCGCACAGGTCGATGGTGCAATTCTTGTGGTGTCAGCCACCGATGGTCCTATGCCACAGACCCGTGAGCACGTGCTGCTCGCCCGTCAGGTTGGCGTGCCGAGCATCGTCGTTGCTCTCAACAAGGCCGACGTTGTTGAAGACGAGGAGCTCTTGGAGCTCGTCGAGATGGAAGTTCGTGAGCTCCTCAACGAGTACGAATTCCCTGGCGACGACACCCCAATCATTCGCGTGTCCGCACTCAAGGCACTTGAAGGCGACGAGAAGTGGGCCGACAACATCGTTGAGCTCATGGAGGCAGTTGACTCCTTCATCCCAGAGCCAGAGCGTGACACCGACAAGCCATTCCTCATGCCAGTTGAAGACGTCATGTCGATCACCGGTCGTGGAACGGTTGTTACCGGAAAGATCGAGCAGGGCATGGTCAAGGTTGGTGAAGAAGTCGAGATCGTTGGTCTCACCACCACCCAGAAGACGACGGTGACCGGCATCGAAATGTTCCGCAAGCTTCTCGACGAAGGACAGGCCGGCGACAACGTTGGTGTGCTTCTCCGTGGAACGAAGAAGGAAGAAGTCGAGCGTGGACAGGTGCTTTGCAAGCCTGGCTCGATCACCCCTCACACGAACTTCGAAGCCAACGTCTACATCCTGACGAAGGAAGAAGGCGGCCGTCACAAGCCGTTCTTCTCCAACTACCGTCCTCAGTTCTACTTCCGTACCACGGACGTCACTGGAACCATCGAGCTCCCTGCGGGCACCGAAATGGTTATGCCTGGTGACAACACCGAGATGGTCGTTGAACTTGGTAAGCCGATCGCTATGGACGAAGGTCTTCGCTTCGCCATCCGTGAAGGTGGCCGCACCGTTGGTGCCGGTCGCGTCACGAAGATCCTGAAGTAGGGCTGGCGACTATGGCTGACGGACCCCGTCAGAAGATTCGTATCCGTCTCAAGGCCTACGATCACGAGATCTTGGACCAGTCGACGGAGAAGATTGTCCAGACGGTGCTGCGCACCCAGGCGAAAGTCCAGGGGCCAGTGCCGTTGCCGACCGAGAAGCACCGTTACACGGTGGTTCGCGGACCGCACAAGCACAAGGACAGTCGGGAGCACTTCGAGATGCGGGTGCACAAGCGCCTGGTCGACATCGTCGAGCACACCCCAAAGACGGTTGACTCGCTTCAGCGGCTCGACCTTCCAGCCGGTGTGGATATCGAGATCAAGCTTCAACAGAATTAGCCAGCCACGCCAATTTGGTGTGACGGGTTGAACCGTGTAGTGTGATCCTTCCGCCCTTCGGGGCGGAAAGATCCACCACAACAAGTGATGTGCCCCTGAGCCCTCGGTAACGAGGGGACCCTGGGCCAACAAAGTCGAACGCTCCGTTCGGGGAAACCCGGATGGAGCGTCTGCGTGTAAGCGATCCGGCTTCCACGTGCGAGAGGAAAGTTGCGAGTTCATGGCAACGAAAGCGATTGTCGGAGAGAAGATCGGCATGACCCAGGTCTGGGATGACCAGAACCGGGTTGTTGCGGTGACCGTGTTGAAGGTCACGCCGGTTCGCGTCGTCCGGGTGAAGACCGATGAGAGCGATGGTTACGCCGCGCTTCAGGTCACCTGGGGCTCGAAGCGTGCGTCAGCACTCAACCGTCCTGAGGCAGGACACTTCGAGGCGGCCGGGGTTACTCCTGGCTCGAAGCTCTTAGAGCTTCGCCTTGAGGATGTCTCGGCCTATGCCGTTGGCCAGGAGCTCACTGCAGAGATGTGGGAAAAGGGCGAGAAGGTTGACGCCATCGCCACCGCAAAGGGCAAGGGCTTCGCCGGTGGAATGAAGCGTCACAACTTCAAGGGCCAAGGCGCGAGCCACGGTAACCACAAGGCACACCGTGTTCCTGGTTCCATTGGCGCCTGTGCGACGCCTGGTCGAGTGTTCAAGGGAACCCGCATGGCCGGTCGGATGGGTGGCGGTCAAGTGACGGCACTCAACTTGGAAGTGGTGGCCGCAGACCCTGAGCGACAGATCATCTTGGTCAAGGGTGCGATTCCTGGTTCCAAGGGTTCAACCGTTGTGCTCCGCAACTCGGTCAAGGTGCCAACGAAGAAGGCAGGTGCACGATGACGATGCTGCTCCGTGGACCGGTCAAGAAGGAAAAGGCTGCCCCGCAGCTTCGCTCCGTTGACCGTCGTGACAAGACCGGAAAGGTTCTTGGTTCCGTTGACCTCGAGCCGACCATCTTTGGTATCGAGCCAAACATTCCAGTTCTCCACCAGGTGACCAAGGCGCAGCTGAATGCTCGTCGATCTGGTACCCAGTCCACCAAGACCCGCGCCGAAGTTCGCGGTGGTGGAAAGAAGCCGTTTAGTCAGAAGGGCACCGGCCGTGCTCGTCAGGGTACGCCTCGGGCCAGCCAGTTCACCGGTGGTGGCGTGGCACTCGGACCGAAGCCTCGCAAGTACGCCGAGAAGACTCCCAAGAAGATGATCAAGTTGGCGCTCCTGTCGGCATTGTCCGACCGTGCCGCCATTGAGCGCATTTCGCTCATTGACACCTTCGCCATTGAAGCTGCCAAGACCAAGGATGCGATTTCCATCCTCACGGCCCTTGCGCTCGAAGGCAAGGTGCTCGTCATCGTCGAGCCAACTGACACGACCACGATGCTCAGTTTCCGCAACGTGCCAAACGTGACGTTGCAGACGGCCGACCAGCTCAATGCCTATGACGTGCTCTTGCACGACTGGATCCTGTTCACCGATGCCACCTTGCCGGTGGCAGAGAAGGCGGAGGCACTCTGATGCGCGACGCAATGGCAGTCCTCGTTCGTCCGGTCGTCTCTGAGAAGACCTACGCCCTCATGGATCAAGGCGTCTACGTCTTCGTGGTGGCCAACGACGCCACCAAGATCGACGTTCGCCACGCAGTTGAGCAGGCATTCGGTGTTCGAGTGGCCAAGGTCAACACGATGATCCGCAAGGGCAAGGCGACGAAGAATCGTCGCACCAACACATCCGGCAGCCGCCCCGACCTGAAGCGTGCACTCGTCACGCTGGTCGCTGGCGACAAGATCGACCTCTTCGAGAACTGAGGAACTGATGGCACTCCGCGCTAGGAAACCAACAAGCCCAGGTCGTCGCTTCCAGACCGTCTCGGACTTTTCCGAGATCACGAAGACGACACCTGAAAAGTCGCTGCTCGCTCCAAAGCCAAAGACCGGTGGCCGCAACGCCTACGGTCGCAAGACCTCGCGTCACCGCGGTGGTGGCCACAAGCAGCAGTACCGCATCATCGACTTCAAGCGCACCAAGGACGGGATTCCCGCCAAGGTTGCCGCAATTGAATACGACCCGAACCGCAACTGTCGCATTGCGCTGCTCCACTACTTGGACGGCGAGAAGCGGTACATCTTGGCGCCTGCTGGTTTGTCCGTTGGTGACACCGTCGTTTCAGGCCAGGGTGCAGACATCAAGCCGGGCAATGCCCTGCCAATGCGCTACATCCCAACCGGTTCAGTCATCCACAATGTTGAGCTTCGCCCTGGTGGCGGCGGCAAGATGGCCCGTGGGGCTGGCATGTCGATTCAGCTCGTGGCAAAAGACGGTGGCTACGCAACCTTGCGTCTTCCATCAACGGAAATGCGTCGCGTGCCGATTGACTGCCGCGCAACGCTTGGCACGGTTGGTAACGCAGAATTCGAACTCATCAAGATTGGTAAGGCCGGTCGAAACCGCTGGAAGGGCGTTCGCCCACAGACTCGTGGTGTCGCGATGAACCCGGTCGACCACCCACTTGGTGGTGGTGAAGGCAAGACCTCTGGTGGCCGTCACCCAGTTTCACCGTGGGGTCAACCTGAAGGCCGCACCCGAGCTCGTCGGAAGGACTCCGACTCAATGATCGTCCGTCGTCGCCGCACCCGCGGCAGTCGACGGTAGTTGGAAGGACTGGCACGAATGCCCCGTAGCTTGAAGAAGGGTCCCTTTGTGGACGCCCACGTGCTCAAGAAGATTGACGCACTCAATGAAGCTGGCGAGAAGAAGGTCATCAAGACCTGGTCTCGTCGGTCAACGATCATTCCCGACTTCGTCGGCCACACGTTTGCGGTGCACGACGGTCGTCGTCACGTGCCGGTGTACGTCACTGAGTCAATGGTCGGCCACAAGCTTGGCGAGTTCGCGCCAACCCGCACCTTCCGGTATCACGCCGGCCAGGAGAAGGCAGGTCGACGATGACCGGACCAAAGACCAACGAGCGTCCAGGGACGAAGGCTGTCCTCAAGAGCTTCCACATGTCACCAACCAAGGCCCGCGTGGTTCTGGACCTCATCCGTGGCGAAGAGGTTGCCTACGCCGCAGACATCCTTCGCTCAACCGAGCGTGAGGCTGCTGGCGTCATCCTGAAGGTGCTGCAGTCCGCAGTTGCCAACGCAGTCCACAACGACCACCAAGACGCCAACGAGCTTTACGTAGCGGCCGCTTTTGCCGACGAAGGCACCACCATGAAGCGGTGGCGCCCACGTGCTCGTGGCCGTGCCACTCGTATTCGCAAGCGCACCTGTCACATCACGGTGATCGTGGCGAAGTTGGACGACGACCGTCTTGAGCGTCGCCGTGCCGTCGTTGCTGCCCAGGGGCAGCGTCGTGCCGCTCGAGTTTCAGAGTCTCGTCGTCGGGCTGACCTTTCCGGTCGCGCCACTCGTCGCGCTGAAGAAGCATCGATCGCCGCAGCAGCCGCAGAAGCAGAGGCTGCAGCCGCAGCTGAAGCCGAAGCACTTGAGGCGTCCGAGGTTGAAGCAACGGAGACCGCTCCAGTTGCCGAGACCACACCGGTTGAGACCGCAGAAACCCCCGAGGCCACCGTCGCTGATGCGCCGGCTGAGGCCAGCGAAGGCGAGGAGAACTAAATGGGCCAGAAGGTAAATCCTTACGGGTTCCGCCTTGGCGTGACCACTGACTGGAAATCACGTTGGTTCGAGGAGCGCAACTACGGCGCCTACGTCATTGAAGACTGGAAGATCCGCGACTACCTCCAGACGCAACTTGAGACCGCTGCGGTGAGCCGCATCGAAATCGAGCGCACCCGGGACCGGATCCGCATCGACATCCACACTGCTCGCCCAGGCATCGTCATTGGTCGCCGTGGAGCGGAAGCCGATCGTCTGAAGAAGCACATTGGCAAGATCACTGGTCTGCCGAACGGTATTCAGTTGAACATCCAAGAGATCAAGCAGCCTGAGCTCGACGCTGCGCTGATTGCTCAAGGAATCTGCGACCAGCTTGTTCGTCGCGTTGCCTTCCGCCGTGCAATGAAGCGTGCAATTCAGACCGTCCAGAAGGCTGGCGCACTTGGTATTCGTGTGCAGTGCTCGGGCCGTCTTGGCGGCGCAGAAATGAGCCGCAAGGAGTCCTACCGCGAAGGTCGTGTGCCGTTGCACACCCTCCGTGCCGACATTGACTATGGCTTCCGTGAGGCAAAGACCTCAGCCGGACGTGTCGGCGTCAAGGTTTGGATTTACAAGGGTGACATCCTGCCGTACAAGGTGTCGCTCGACGAGAAGATCAGCCGCGAAGCAGCCTTGGCAGTTGGCGAAGCACCGTCAGCAGCAAATGCCGAAGCAGCTCCTGCTCCAAAGCGCCTCGTCACTGCAGGTGGAGGACGCCGCAAGGCCGATGCTCCAGCTCCTGGTGAAGAGACGCCCGAAGGTGCAGATGCGACAGAAGTTGACGTCGCTCCGACTGCACTGCTTGAGACACCAGCGGTCCCTGATGAGCTCGACCGTCGTCTAGCTGAGGAAGAGGAGATCGAGCGCCGCACGCTGCACGATCACCACGAGACCCCACACTTCCGCAAGGAGAGTGACTGAGATGTTGATGCCAAGAAGGGTCAAGCACCGCAAGCAGCACCGCGGGCGCATGACCGGAGTTTCAAAGGCTGGCAATGAAGTGAGCTTCGGCGACTTCGGTATCCAGGCCCTCGAACCAGCATGGTTGACTGCTCGCCAGATTGAGGCTGCACGTATTGCCATGACCCGTCACGTCAAGCGTGGCGGAAAGGTGTGGATTCGCGTCTTCCCAGACAAGCCAATTACCCAGAAGCCTGCCGAAACTCGCATGGGTTCAGGTAAGGGAAACCCTGAGTACTGGGTTGCTGTCGTGAAGCCGGGTCGCATGTTGTTCGAGCTTGCCGGCGTTGAGCCAGAGCTCGCACGTGCCGCTATGGAGCGTGCGATCCAGAAGTTGCCAATGAAGGCCAAGTTCGTCGTTCGTCCTGGGACGCACGGCACACCGGAGGTGACGATCTGATGGCGAAGACCTCAACCCTTAACGACCAGTCGAGTCCTGAACTCGTGACCACGTTGGCTGACTCGCGTCGCGAGTTGTTCAACCTGCGTTTTCAGCTTGCGACCGGTCAGCTCGACAACACCGCCCGCATGGGTCAGCTCCGTCGCACCATTGCACGGATCCTGACCGAGTTGCGGACCCGCGAAATCGCCGAGGCCGAGGCCGCGGCGGAAACTGAAGGAGGTGCCGCATGAGCGATGTCGTAGAGACTCCCCGTGAGAACGGCCGCAAGGTTCGAGAAGGCGTCGTCATCTCGGACAAGATGAACCAGACCATCGTGGTTGCCATTGTCGAGAAGGTGCGTCACCCGCGCTACGGCAAGACGGTGCAGCGCACGAAGAAGCTGTATGCCCACGATGCTGAGCAGACCGCAAAGGTTGGGGACCGCGTCCAAGTGATCGAGACCCGTCCATTGTCGAAGCTGAAGCACTGGCGGCTCGAGTCAGTTTTGGAGCGTGCACGATGATTCAGCAAGAATCTCGCCTTCGCGTTGCCGACAACAGTGGCGCCAAAGAGGTCCTGTGCATCAGGGTCCTCGGCGGTTCACGTCGTCGCTATGCCTCAATCGGCGATGTCTTCATCGCGACGGTCAAAGACGCCATTCCTGGCGCCGCCGTCAAGAAGGGTGACGTCGTTCGTTGCGTGGTTGTTCGAACCAAGAAGGAGTGCCGTCGTCCAGACGGTTCCTACATTCGTTTCGATGAGAACGCTGCGGTGTTGATCAACGATCAACTCCAGCCACGTGGAACCCGTATTTTCGGCCCAGTTGGCCGTGAACTTCGGGACAAGAAGTTCATGCGTATTGTCTCGCTGGCGCCGGAGGTGCTGTGATGAAGCTGCACAAGGGCGACAAGATCGTTGTGCTGTCAGGGAAGTACCGGGGTACTCGGAGCGTCATTGAAGAGGCCCGTCCTGGTGACAATCAAGTGATCGTGACCGGCGTCAATGTGGCTAAGCGCCACACCAAGGCCCAGGGTCAGACCATGCAGGGTGGAATCATCGACAAGGCAATGCCGATGTCGGCTTCCGCTGTTGCGATCTGGTGCGACAAGCACGAGGGTCCGGCCAAGATTGGGATGAAGATCGAGGATGGACGCAAGAGTCGCGTCTGCCGCAAGTGTGGAGCTGCACTGTGAGTACAACGACCTACCCCCGCTTGAAAGAGCGCTACAACAACGAGCTTCAGGGCCAGTTGAAAGAGCAGCTTGAACTCAGCAACGTGATGGAGGTTCCGCGCCTCGTCAAGATCGTCGTGAACTGTGGCGTCGGCAAGGCTGCCGGTCAAGCCAGTTTGATCGAGGGCGCCCAGCGCGACCTCGAGATGATCAGTGGCCAGAAGCCACTCGTCACCAAGGCGAAGAAGTCGATTGCAAACTTCAAGCTCCGTGAAGGACAGGCCATTGGCGTCAAGGTCACCCTTCGTGGCGACCGTGCCTGGGAGTTCTTCGACCGGCTCGTGAGTGTTGCGATTCCTCGTATCCGAGACTTCCGTGGATTGCCGTCGAAGTCCTTTGACGGACGTGGCAACTACACCTTTGGCGTGACCGAGCAGCTGATTTTCCCTGAGCTCGACTACGACAAGATCGACCAGCCACGAGGCATGGACATCACGATCGTGACGACCGCCCGCAACGATGACGAAGGCCGTGCCTTCCTCAATGCGTTCGGTTTCCCGTTCCGACAGGAGAACAAGTAGTTATGGCTAAGAAGAGTTTGATTGCCAAGCAGCAGCGGACCCCGAAGTTCAAGGTCCGTGCGTACACCCGCTGTCAGCGCTGCGGACGTCCGCGTTCGGTGTACAAGAAGTTCGGCCTGTGCCGTATCTGTCTGCGAGTAATGGTTCACGCCGGTGAAATCCCCGGTGTGACCAAGGCGAGTTGGTGAGGACCCAGAAATGACGATGACCGACCCAATCGCGGACATGCTTACCCGCATCCGCAACGCAAACAAGGCCCAGTTCGACACCGTGTCGATGCCAGGTTCGAAAGTCAAGATTGCCTTGGCCGAGATCTTGCAGCGCGAGGGCTACATCGCCGAGTTCACCGTGGCACCTGCCACTGGTCGTCCCGGCACCACCCTTGAAATCACGATGAAGTATGCGCCTGACCGCTCCCGGACCATTTCCGGTATCAAGCGCATCTCCAAGCCTGGTCTCCGCATCTACGCCCAGTCGACCTCGATTCCTCGAGTACTCGGCGGCATGGGAGTAGCGGTGGTCTCAACAAGCCATGGCCTCATGACCGACAAGGAAGCACGTCGTCGCCGTCTCGGCGGAGAGGTGCTCTGCCATGTCTGGTAGCTCAACCAATCAACTCGGAAAGAGGATCTGATGTCACGGATCGGTAAGTCCCCAATCACCGTGCCAGCTGGCGTGACCGTCGAGGCCACCGCTGGTCACGTCAAGGTGACCGGACCGCAGGGTTCGCTCGAGCGCTCGGTGCCCGAGGGTATTTCGCTGACGCAAGAAGGCGACGTTCTCACCGTGAGCCGCATTGATGACTCACGCGAGCACCGCTCGCTGCACGGGCTTCTTCGGACGCTCATTGCGAACATGGTCACTGGTGTGACGACTGGGTACACGAAAGAACTTGAGATTGTCGGCGTTGGTTACCGCTGCGCTGCCAAGGGACCGGACTCGCTCGAGCTCGCCCTTGGGTTCTCTCACCCTGTCTTCGTTGATGCCCCGAAGGGCATCACGTTTGAAGTTCCTGCCCCTACACGGATCATCGTGAAGGGCATTGATAAGGAGCAGGTTGGCCAAATGGCGGCCAACATTCGCAAGCTTCGCAAGCCTGAGCCTTACAAGGGCAAGGGC
>CAIQUD010000066.1 GCA_903874965.1 uncultured Actinomycetes bacterium
CATGGTCCAATCCAGTAGGACATGACGAGAAGGAAGTTCTCAAAGTTGTTGCCGGGATTTCCCATCGACCAGTGGGCAACAAAGAATCCAACGACGCCGAAGACCAGGGCGAAGATGCCACGAAGCGGCAACTTGTGCGAGCGAATTCCAAGGGTCAAGAAGGACATCGATCCCGAATAGATGTTGAGCGCATTTGCACACACCGAACCAAGGACGATGCCGAGCAAGACAAGCTTCCCGAGCCATGTGGGCAGCAGGTTGGTGAAGTCACCAACAGGGTTGGTGCCGGGACCATAGCTGTGCAAACCCGCCGTTGCGGCACCCGCTCCGACAATTTCGAGCACGGTTGCTGATCCGAAGAGCCCAAGCGCAGCACTGAGGCCAGCGGTCTTCGCGTTTTCGGTCTTTGGGAGGTATCTCGCGTAGTCGGCGGCGAATGGGTTCCATCCAGCCGCATAGCCATAGACCGCTCCGAGGAAGACGAGGAATGCTCCGGGGAAGTACCAGTGACTTGGCGCACCTGGGTGGCTCTTGCTGAGCACAATCACCGCAGCAATACCAAACACGACCACCAGATAGGGCATCAGGTAGCGCTCAACCTTTTGCACAAGGTTGTGACCAATGAATGCCACGGTCAATTGCACGACCACGACAATGATGAGCGCGAGCAAGCCGCTCATGTGAGCAAGTGTGGAGAGGGCAAACGCGCCGGACACACTGTTGACGGCGAACCAGCCAATTCCTGCAGCGAACCAGTTAGCAAGTGCAGGTGGAATGTTGCCGAACTTGCCGAATGCCGCTCGTCCAATCACCATCTGCGGAACGCCGTAACGAGGACCATCTTGCGTGAGCTTGTAGTGGGCGAGTGCGCCAAGGCCGTTACCGATGACGATGGCAATAACGGCTTGGAGGAAACTCATGCCGAACAAAACACCGAGGGCCCCAACGTAGATGGTTGCAAATTCAAGGTTTGGACTCACCCAAACGGCAAAGAGGTCACGGGCTTTGCCGTGGCGATCGCCGTCTGGAATTGCCTCAATACCGCCGGGCTCGACGGCGAGGACCTTCTCGCCATACTCACCTTCTCGGAACTCCAAATCGGAATTCGTAGTGGTCACGCTTCCCCCTCTTCTCGGTGCGCTCAACGTCGTTCATCCACGATGGACTGACTGAGACCGTACAGAACGCGCGTGCGATCGCGGTGGACTGCACGCAAGTTGTCACGCGATCGTCACAGAGGGAACCTGTGTCCGCGCAGTCCGTCAGGCGACATGGGAGGCTCTGCCCATGTCTACTGCCACTGCCTATGCACTGTTGAGCGCCAATGGGGTCTTTGAGAAGACCACCATTGAGCGAAGGGAACTTCGGCCAACGGATGTTCGAATCGCCATCAAGTTCGCTGGAATTTGCCACTCAGACATCCACACTGCTCGGCAAGAGTGGGGGACGAGCTCGTTTCCCCTTGTGCCGGGACACGAGATTGCAGGGATTGTTGAGGAAGTCGGGAGTCAGGTCTCGCGACTGAGTCCGGGAGATCGTGTCGGCGTCGGGTGCATGGTGAATTCCTGTCGGGAGTGTGAGAACTGCCTTGCGGGAGAGGAGCAGTATTGCGCGAAGGGCAATATCGGCACATACAACTCAAAAGACGTTGACGACACGATCACGCTCGGGGGTTACTCGACGACAATTGTGGTCGACGAACACTTCGTCGCATCAATTCCCGAAGGGATCAGCCTCGAACACGCAGCACCGCTTCTTTGTGCTGGTATCACGATGTATTCGCCGCTCAAGCGCTGGGGTGCAGGTCCAGGAAAGCGAGTAGCCATCCTTGGCCTTGGTGGACTCGGACACGTTGGCGTAAAGATTGCCAAGGCAATGGGTGCAGAGGTGTCCATCCTGAGTCGTTCGACCGGCAAAGAGGTCGATGCCGCCCGCCTTGGAGCCTCAAACTTCTACATCACTGAAGATCGTGAAACGATGCGATCGCTTCGCAATCACTTCGATCTGATCGTGAACACCGTGTCGGCCCCAATCAAGGTCGATTCATTTCTCTCACTCCTTCGCTTCAATGGCGTCCTCACCAATGTTGGCGTGTCTCCTGAGCCAATGAGTGCCCGATTCTCTTCGCTCGCCCAGAACAATCGGGCGCTTGCGGCAAGTGGGATTGGCGGAATGCGAGAGACGCAAGAGATGCTCAATTTCTGCGCAGCTCATGGCGTGGGTGCGGAGATTGAAGTCATTTCTGGAAGCGAGATCGATGCTGCGTATGACCGAGTGGTGGCGAGCGATGTTCGGTACCGCTTCGTCATTGATATCTCCACCTTTCACTAGTCAATGCGCCTTCGAGAGGACTGATCATGTCAACGCACGAACGGGAACTCTTGAGTCCAGTTGATCTCTGCACGCCCGATGGGCTTGCGCTCAACCCGGATGCGATGGGTTGGTCTCGGCGAACGTTGCACCGGACGAATTTGGGTGGCTTTTTCGGTCGCAACAAGCGTTGGGACTACTGGGGAATTCTTGCTGGAGACCTCCTCATGTCGGTGACCTTGGCCGATCTTGATTCGTTCTGTCTCGCGGATGTGTACTGGGCACAGATCTCGACTGGTCGAACCGGCGGACACTCGGCTCTGTTTCCTCAAGGGACGATTACGATGCCGGATCTTCCGAGCACAACCACAATCTCTCTTGCACTCGATGACCTCAGCATTGAGATTGCCGACAAAGAACTCGAGACAACGTTTGCCGTCAGTTGGACTGAAGGAGATGGGAACCGGGCGTCGCTCGATGCCTCGATTCTGCGACCATCGGAACTCGAGTCACTCAACGTGGTCATTCCTTGGCACGATGAACTCTTCAACTTCACCTCAAAGCATTGGGCTCGACCAGCCATTGGCACCCTCAATCTTGGAGATGAGCGCTTGGAGTTCGGTCAACCAGGTGGTCCGGAAGCCTGGGGCGTGCTTGATGTTGGCCGAGGACGTTGGCCGGCGAAGCTCAATTGGAACTGGGGTGGTGGGGCCGGTCGCGTTGGCAACCACGTCGTTGGTCTGCAGTTCGGCGCAAAGTGGACCGAAGGGTCAGGCTTTACTGAGAACGGAATCTTGGTCGACGGCAAGTTGTTCAAGATTGGAAGGGAACTCTCGTGGACATATGACTGGGAGAACCCGCTCGCGCCCTGGAGGGTTGTTGATCCCGGTGGTCAGCTCGACGTAACGCTCCATCCAAGATTCGATAAGCACTCGGCACTTGATGTGTCAGAGGATCTCGGAAGCGAGACCCATCAAGTCTTCGGAATGTGGTCGGGTTCACTCGTTACTGATGACGGCCTTGAACTGCGTTTCGACGGAATTGAAGGCTTTGCTGAAGAAGCTCGGCAGCGTTGGTAGTGAGCAGCCAATCGTTCGCGGACGATATGCCTCTGACGTTGAATGATGATCCGGGCGACGTGAATTAGTTCGCGCGAAACTCAACAAGATGAGTAACCAGATTCGACAAATCGGCATTTTCTTGTTTCCTGATGTCGAGGAACTCGATGCGGTAGGGCCCTGGGAAGTGCTGTCGTATTGGACGCGCAATTTCCCTGACGACGGCTTTGGAGTTTCCACGTTTTCTGCAGACGGAGAAATGGTGACCTGTGCCAAGGGGCTCCGAATTACTCCAGACTTCTCCATTGCCTCCCTACCAAGCCTCGAGGTGCTCCTCTATCCAGGTGGTCAAGGCACGCGACCACATCTCAAGAATTCTGAACAACTGGAATGGGTTCGGGCACAGCGTGCGACAGTTCCGCTCATGACCAGCGTGTGCACGGGTTCACTTGTGTTCGCTGCCGCTGGTCTCCTTGCAAACCGCCCGGCAACAACCCACTGGGCATCGCTTGATCTCCTCCAGTCACTCGACGCAACTATTGACGTCCGACGAGAAGATGAGCGGTTTGTTGATGACGGAGACATCATCACGTCCGCTGGAGTTTCCGCCGGCATTGATATGGCGCTTCACTTGGTTGATCGGTTAGCGGGAACCGAACGAGCCCGGCAAGTTCGGCGTGGCATTCAGTATGACCCGCAACCCCCGATCTAGTTCCATCCGGAATGTTTGAAGGAAGGTGACCCCTACGTGGGCTTTCCGTCTTCTGCTTGTTCGACCAGGTTGAGACGACGGTCGGGAATGAACCACATCACGGCGACCGTGGCGTAGGCGACGTAGGAGAGGATCGGCGAGACGAAAGCCAAAAAGACGCCAGCAAAGTACAGGCCGAGTGAGACGTATCCCTTTCGATCTCGTCCGATCGCTCGAGCGACCTCAGAATCGCTTCCGTTGGCGCTAATGATCCTTTTGGTCAACAGCGAATAGGCGAACCCTGCGCCGAGAGCAATGACCCCATAACAAGAGGCAGGAAGCGCATGGCCTGGAAACTCTCCCATCCACGCGGTCACAGCGGGGAGGAGTGAAAGCCAGAGCAGCAGGAACAGGTTTGACCACATGACGCCACTGTCCATCCTCCTGGTCGCCCTGAGGAGGTGATGGTGGTTGTTCCAATAAATACCGACCATGGTGAAACTCAGGACGTACACAAGAAGTTTCGGGACAACTTCATGGAGCGAAGACAGTGTTGGCGCCGACGGTGGCTTCACGTCGAAGGCCATGATCGTGATGATGACGGCCATGACGCCGTCGCTAAATGCTTCGAGGCGGTCAGTCTCGTCGAGTCGCATCGCTTCCCCCTGCTCGAAAACTTCCCGGACGTTTCTCGAGAGACTGTATTGGTGCAGGAGCCTTTGGTGTCGTGATCGTCACTTGACGCCCGCACGCGGGATTGGCTGATGGCCTCCAAGCAAAGCCGGAGACGTCTTGGTCAGGCGTGTGTCGAAGTTTGAAGAATCGTTGGTTAGAAGCGTTCTCGTCGGACGGTGGCTCGCCGACCACGGATCTTGGTGTTGCGAAGCGCGTTGATGACCTCTTCTGCGGCTCCATCAGGTACGTCGATGAGCGAGAAGCGCCCCGAGATCTCAATGGAGCCAACATCTCTGCCGCTGAGGCTCGTTTCGCCGGTAATTGCACCGACGAGGTCTTGAGGGCGAAGACCGGCTTCGCGACCGAGGTTGATGAACAGCCGGGCCATGCCAGCGCTGCTTCCGGAGGCTGCCCGCTTGTTTCGATTTGGTCGGGCCTCACGGGACTGACCTTTCGGAGCTGACGAAACGAACGCTTCAGGAATGTCTTCCTCATCGTCAGGGCCACCGATTGCCGTGTGGGCCAGACGAACTGCAGCGAGCGCAATTTCCATGAGATCGAATTCTTCCGAAAGCGACTCCACGACGACCCGAAACCCATCTAGCTCCTCTTCGAGAATGCTCTCGCGAAGCGCTGCGCGGGTTAGGTCGAGGCGGCGTTCCTTGAGGTCAGCCACGGTTGGGATCTTTTCGACGGAGATCTTCTTCTTGGTGACGTGCTCGATCGTTTTGAGCATGCGGTGCTCGCGAGGTTCGGCAAGGGTGATTGCCACACCATCTCTCCCGGCACGCCCAACCCTGCCCATGCGGTGGACGTAGGTATCGACCGATGACGGCACGTCGTAATTGATGACGTGGGTGAGGTGATCAATATCAAGTCCACGAGCAGCAACGTCGGTGGCAATGAGCAGGTCTGCTGTTCCACCGCGAAGACGAGCCATGACGCGATCGCGCTGGTCTTGACTCATCCCTCCATGAAGAGCTTCGGAACGATAGCCACGACCATTGAGCGTTTCAGTGAGGCTGTCTACGGCCTCGCGAGTTCGGCAGAAGACGAGTGCAGCAGTGGGCGCCTCGACATCGAGAATTCGTCCGAGCGCCGCAGCTTTGTGAGAGCGCTGAACAATGTACGCGGAGTGCCGAACGCGCTTTGACGCCTCGTCCGGGTGCGCCTCATCAACAATTTGAATACGCCGAGGGTCAGTGAGGTGTTTCCGGGCAATCGCATCAATGCGCTTCGGGAGCGTGGCCGAGAACAACACCGTCTGTCGAGTTGTTGGCGTCTGGGCGAAAATGGCTTCGAGATCCTCTGCGAAGCCCATGTCGAGCATCTCATCTGCCTCATCAAGGACCATCACCTTGAGCGAACCAAGCTTGAGCGTCCGTCGCTGGAGATGATCAATCGCTCGACCAGGCGTGGCAACAACGACATCGACGCCCATTTCAAGTGACTTCAATTGCCGACCAATGGGTTGGCCTCCATAGACCGGAACGACACGGACGCCAAGCGAGCGACCATAACGATGGAGCGCTTCTGAAACCTGCATGGCAAGTTCACGAGTGGGCACCAAGATCAAGGCAACTGGCTCTCGTCCTCGATCGCCACTGGCCAAGACTTGCAAGATGGGCAGAGCGAATGCCGCAGTCTTTCCTGTTCCCGTTGCGGCTTGACCAAGGAGGTCATGACCCGAGATGAGCACAGGGATTGCTGCGGCCTGGATTGGGGTTGGCTCTTCGTAGCCAAGGGCCGAGAGCTCCTTCAGGAGTTCAGGACGCAGACCGAGGTCAGCGAAAGTGATGGATTGCTCCGGGGTCGGTTCAGCCACCGCGGTCCTTGCTCGAAATGGGGAGTGCGGAATGCAACAACCCAGTAGATAACTCTACGACCCAGGTGGTGCTGGTGGAACCATGGCAGCGATTTGCGGACCACGTGCATGGATTCAGTAAGGCCTGAGCTTCAGGATCGCCGACGCAGGGAGTGGGGTGTTCGGGATGCATTCCTCACTATGGAGCCGCACTTCTAGTCTTCTTCGGCGTGTTTGAGAAGGAATCTCGTTCAAGTCTTCCGTGATTCCGAACCTGCCAACAACGGCGGGTACTAGACCGGAACCTCTCCAATGATGCTGGCTCGCTCCATCACCCTTCGGCGAGGCCAGTAGTCACTCAAGGCAAAGTGCTGGACCGCTCGGTTGTCCCACATTGCAACCGAATGCTCTTCCCAGACGAAGCGACATTGATACTCAATGGTGTTGGCCTGTGAACTGAGAAAATCAATCAGCGCGGTGCTTTCAGTTTCCGAAAGTCCCACAATTGACTCGGTGAAGGCGCGGTTGACATAAAGAAGTTTGCGGCCCGTCTCCCCGTGCGTTCGGACTACTGGGTGCGTGGTGGGTGGGTACTGCTCGTGCATCGCCTTGCGTCCGGCTTCATCAAGCGTGTGCCCAAAGGCCTTGGTGAAGTCATTCACTGCGATGAGATTGGCGATGCGATCCTTGGTCTTTTGGTCAAGTCCTTCATAGGCCGCGTACATGTCACAAAAAACGGTGTCCCCGCCAATGGGTGGAAGTTCAATCGCGTGGAGCACGGCTGCGGCAGAAGGAATCGCTCTCCATGGAACATCGGAATGCCAGACGTTTTCAAATCCACCAACTTGGGCTTCCTTCTCGAAACGCACGAGCTCGGGCTGGCTCGTGTTTGAAGGGATGAAGGGGTGGATCTCGAGTTCACCAAACTTCCTGGCGAACGCGACGTGTTGTTCAGGGGTGAATGGTTGATTGCGGAAGAACAGAACCTTGAAGTCGAGCAAACAGCGGCGGAGTTCGGCCACGGGCTGGTCATCCAAGTCACCAGTCAGGTCAACGCCACTCACGAGGCCGCCGATGGTTGCTCCAAGTTGGCGAACCGAAAAGCCGTCATAGGTGAGGGTGCCGAGCCGCTCACGCTCCTCGGCCAAATGCGTAACCGGGCCAACCATGATTGGGTAGGGGTGGAGTTTCACCCGCTTTGGTTCGACAATTGCCGCCGGGTCAACGATTTCGCCCATTGCATTCCTCCACCGACATCGTCGAATGGATGTTCGACATCGTCAATGTAGTGCTGGCGAGGCGGCACCACCTCATGGAAGACACGCACCCTGAGGCGTGACGTTCTCTAGCTTGATTTCCAGGAATTCCCTTGCGTGGCGATACCAAGGGATGCGTTGTACCCGATCTGGGACAACGCTGCAGACGCGAAATTGTTGAAATGACAACTTGTGGTGGAGATGCCGGGAATCGAACCCGGGTCCTTCGGTACCTCAGTGAGCCTTCTCCGAGCGCAGCCAACGAAAAATTGTCGGGATCCACCTTGCCGTTGGCATCGTGGTCGATCCGTAGCTCCCTTTAGTGTCCCGCTAGGACCGAAAGCCCTTCCCGGCGGTAAGTCTCCCTAGATGACGCCCAAGATCTGCCCCGGGAAACTGAGGGCAGGTGGACGTCGCCGTTATTTAAGCGGCGATGACAAGCTGAGGCTTGGCATTTATTGTTTTTTCCGACTCTTTTACGTGGATCCGGAAACCACGGCTCGCTTCTCTCACCTCAACATCCAAAGTCGAGACCAATCATCCCCTTGCTCTGAGCGACTTGCTCAGAATCTCATAGTACCGCCTGAATCTGATATTTCTCCGGGTGACCTGAGAGGAAGACCAGAAGTGACTAGCTGCCCTCCGTCGACGATGAGGACTTCTCAGTTTTCGTCGTCTTCCGAGATGCCGGAGCCGTGACGAACTTGGCAATGGACCGCGTCGTTGGTTCCGCCAGACTGATCCATTACATTTCTGTTCGCGTTCAGAGCTGCCGCTTCGCTCTTGCAACGTTGCCGACCGATGACCGCATGGTTCAGTTGCCTTGGCCGAGCCTCAATCCACCTACTTTTCCCCGGCCAGCGGTTCCCAGAAGTTTTCGTTCTCGGGCCTTTTCAATCCATGACACGACGGTTCGCTTCGACACTCCATATTCAAGCGCCAACACCGATCCGTAGCCACGGCCAATGGAAAGGTAGCGGTCAACGACCGTTGACAAGAACTCGTCGGAAAGTTCTCGTTGACGGCTTTCGTTGGGTCTTGCTGCTTGAGGAAAGCCGGTGGTCGCAAAGTCAACCGTGAATGGATCGATACCTCTTCCAAGGAGTGTTGGCACGAGGTAGCGAACGATCTCAACTGGAGTCGCCCACCGAAAGGTGGCTTGAAGTCCGTTCACATCTGCACCACTCGGAAAATCAAAGACGAGATGGGTCAGGGCGACTTCACCATCAACGAGGTCAACCGTGGCATCAATCCACCATGATGAGGGGGGAGTTCCAACATTTCTACCCACGTGGTCAACAATGACGGGAAGATCGAGAACGCCGCCTGTGGCTGCCCAGGCGTTTCGCGTTGTGCTTGGGGAGCGTCGAAGGCGCGAGGTGACCCCAATTGGCCGTTGTCCGTAAGGAAAGCTAGAGGCATGCTTTGCGGAGGGCGCCATGGACGCATCATTCCATCATGCTGGTGAAGTTTCCATTCTGGAAGGTTTGAGGTAACCGATCTACGATTCGATCGTCTGCTGCTTCCGCACGTTTGCATGAAGGAGAACAATGAAACGGAACTCCTCTCGATTAGTTGGAGCGTCGTCAGTCGCCCTCCTCTTGGTGTCCGGACTCGGACTTGTCTCAGCTGCGGCAGCGTCACCAACCTCGCCTTCACAGATTTCTTTTGCCGATACCGGTTCCCCACAGAGTTGGGTTGTGCCAGCTGGCATCACCAAAATCGCAACCAAGGTCTGTGGAGCGAGCGGGGAATTTTCCGGTTTTGGCCACAATTTGTTTGCCGGCAAGCCTGGATACGGTGGCTGTGTGAGCGCTGTGCTCGCCGTGACCCCCGGTGAGACGTTAATTATTCGAGTGGCGGGAGCGCATAAGCCATCTCTTGATCACGCTTACAACGGCGGTGGTGGGTCAATTTGCCCCGGTGGCATCTTGTGTGGCGGAGGCGGAGGCGGTGCTTCTGATATCCGTCAGGGCGGAGACGCCTTGTCAAACCGCGTGCTTGTTGGTGGCGGTGGCGGCGGTGGTGGTGGCACGAATTTGGGTGGTCATGGTGGGGCCGGTGGAAATGGTCGAAACGGCTTCAACGGCGATGCAGGTGGACTTGGGCTTGCATATCCTGACGAACTCATCCGCGCCGATGGTGGTCCAGGAGGAACGTTGACTGGTCCTGGTCCGTCAGGCTGTGGTGTGGCCACGCCTGGGAAGAAATCGTGCCCTATTCACCGTTATAACGCACTCAATGTTTCGGGTGAGCCCGGCAAAGGCCCACAAGGCGGAGACTCTGGATTCGCCGACTATGCCGCGGGTGGCGGTGGCGGTGGCGGTTACTTCGGTGGAGCCGCAGGTGCAAGTGCCTTTGAGAAGTACACCACCGGGACGACGGGCGGTGGCGGTGGATCGTCATATGCAGACCCCAAAGTCACTTCTCAAGTGCGACTCTCCGAACAAACTGACGTCCAGTGGCTTCGAGACTTCAAAGCTGGCTCGGACAACCCTTCACGCGGTGAACCTGGTCGCGTTGAATTCACTTGGTCAGTGTTGGCAGCACCGGCAATCCCAAAGCCCAACAATCCGCAGATCACCACGCTGACGGTGAACCAGAACGCACCCGGAGCCGTCAATGCAGGATTCAACTTGGGACCGATTTTCGATACTGCGGTTGCTCCCGGTCAAACACCGGTGAAAATTGTGACGAGCCTCGAGTACTCGACGAGCGCCAATGGGCCTTGGTTGGCACTCAGCTTCCCGACCCCCAGTGACCCGCGCGCAAGTGTGACGGGAAGTTTCTCGCTTACGCATTTGACGGACGGCAAGCCAATTGCAGAAGGAAGCACCTTGTGGGTTTACCTCCGGGACAGCGGCCCCGGTGGGCAAGCAGCAGCTCGACCGGTCAAGGTCCAAATTCCTAAGGACTACGGCTTCATCAATCCGTCAGCCACGACCACGACACTGTCGACAACTCCAACCTCGGCCCCGACAGCGAGTCGTTGTTCGGTGTCCTACCCAAGCATTCACGTTGGACTTGGTGCAGCAGTGAATGTCTCCCCAACGGGTGCGGCGACCACGGATCAATTCAACCTTGCAGGTGGGGTGTTGCCCGGCGGGCTCTCCTTGACCCCAAATGGACAAGTGAGTGGGCAAGCCAATGTCCCGACGAATGGCCCCGTTGCAGTTCGTATCCTGCGCAATGGTGCTGCCTGCACGTTTGTGACCATTGATGTCGCACCTGCTTCAGCCCTTCGCTATCCACCCACGGTGACCGTTCGTCCAGGAGCCTCAGTTTCATTATCTCCATCTCCAGTTT
This sequence comes from uncultured Actinomycetes bacterium, assembly GCA_903874965.1. Lineage (GTDB taxonomy): Bacteria > Actinomycetota > Acidimicrobiia > Acidimicrobiales > RAAP-2 > CAIQEU01. The sequence continues at coordinate 11,101 of CAIQUD010000066.1, forward strand.
CTGGGGCCTCGTATTTCATCTTGAGCGGACCGCCTGGAGTTGTTGTTGCTCCGTCAACCGGTGTCGTGACGTGGAGTGTTCCACCAACGACCAAGGGCACGACCTCCATCGCGATTGGTCGAACCGTTGGGACCACGACGGCGACTTCGGTGATTGCCGTGAACGTAACCATGACCGCACCTTCGTTTGGAACGCCTCCGGGAACAACAACAACGACCATTCCAAAGGTCCAACCAGTTGGGATTGATCAGAGCGGGTCCTGCATTGCCTCGCCGTCAGTGATTTACCCAGATGTCGTCACCTCTCCGGGTTCTACGGTGACCGTCGCTCCGAACGTGACCGGCCTTGGTACGCCAACGAGTTTCACCGTGACTTCAGGTTCGCTTCCGCAAGGCCTCACCCTTGATAGTGCAGTTGGCGTGATCGCCGGAACGCCGAGCTACCTCCCAGGGAGTTCATCGATTGCCACCATTGCAATCAGTTTCACCAACCACACAATTCGGTTGGCAACATTCCACCTGTTGGCGCTGGCGTCACCGCTGCGCCTCAACTATCCCGTCCATGTGGCTGCGGCAGTTGGCTACGACACGGTCATCAACCCGCAAACGTTCGGGTTGTCGTCTGACGCGCGCTTTGCAGTTGCCTGTGGCACGTTGCCTCCGGGTCTGGAGCTCGATTCAGTGACCGGTCAAGTTGTTGGTCAACCGACCGAAGCAGTGAATGCTCCAGCGCCAGTCGTGATTCGGGCAATCGACCCGAGCCGAGGTGCCGTGGACGCCTCGCTGATCGTGACCGTTGGCGAACCAACACCGACGTTGGCGCTGCCTACAACGGCCTACGGCACTGACGGTGATGCCTTCGTCGTTCGCCCAACGATTGGCGATTTGGACCCAGGTTCGAACTTCAAGGTGATCTCGGGCAACTTGCCCGGTGGACTCTCGTTGAACCATCACACTGGTGCGATCAAGGGAACCCCAACATCATCGACTGAAGGGCAAAGTGTCACCATCGCCGCAGTACAGCCAGAAGGTCAACCAACACTTGCGGCGAGCGTGTCCCTTGTTGTTGAACAAGCGACCTCTGGCTCCTCAAGCGGCTTCCCGTGGCTGTGGGTGGTCATCATTGGTCTCGTCGCGTTGGTGCTCTTGGGTCTCGCGCTCGCTCGGCGATCGGCAAAGCCAGCTAGCGCTGCATAGGAACTCTTCCATCAACTTTTGATCATGCTGGAGCAACTCGCTTGGCGATGTGAACCATCACGACGCCGAGCGACCACGTGCCAATCAACAAACCACGCAACTCGAAGTCTGCGTGCCTCATATGCTTCAAGAGGCGTGTGGGTTACCTGCTGGGGGCTGAAGACACTTGTGTTGTTGACGATCTATTCCTGAAGGCAACTGCGGCGCAGTCGGCCATGACGTACACCGTGGTTGCAAGAACCACGGCTCGCCTCGGTCACGTCAACATCCAACCTCGAGGCGGATCATCTCGTCATGATGAGCGTCCTGCTCGCTCGCTGTTTCTACCCTTTGAGTCTGGCAAGAATCTTGCAGAAACCGTTAGAAGGACCGAGCAGTCGACTTCCGAGCGCGGTCCATGTCTCGCTTGGCGTCTCGCTCAGCGATTGCATTTCGCTTGTCGTGGAGTCGGCGACCCTTTGCGAGGCCTAGTTCAACTTTGGCGCGTCCCTCTTTGAAGTAGAGCTTGAGCGGAATGAGCGTCACCGGCTGACGATCGAGTTCGATCTTCAGGTCTCTGATTTCTGTTCGATGAACAAGAAGTTTTCGACGCCGGTCGGGATCATGGCTTCCAAAGCCATGTGCGAAGCGCCATTGCGGAATGTGAATGCCGATGAGCCAAAGTTCTCCCTCATCAACACGAGCGAAGGAGTCCGTGAGCTGAGCGTGGCCTTCTCGTAGTGATTTGACTTCAGAACCTTGCAGGACAATGCCGCACTCATAGGTTTCGAGGATTTCGTAGTCATGACGGGCGCGGCGATTCGTCGCGACCACTCGGTCTCCCGATTGATGCGCTTCTCGATCAGCACGTTTTGCCAGTTGTTGCTTGGCCCTTCCCATAGGGCCATGCTACGGCCGAGAACTCTCACTTGCTTTTCCGTGGCTGAGATTGATGATCGAGAATGCAACAACGCGACGATTGAGCGTCGAACATCATCTCCGGTGGTCGGTACGCTGAAGGGGTGCTCACCCTTTCGACAGAACTCCAGCTTGAGCTCATTGCACATTGCATTCGGAGTTTGCCCGAAGAAGGCTGCGGTCTTCTGATTGGCGAGTATGAGACCGGTCACGTTGCTCGAGTCGTGCCAGCAGAAAATGTTGCCCATTCGGCAATGATCTACACCGTTGATCCGAAGATGTTTCTCTCCGCAGATCGAGAGGCATCGAAGGAAGGACTCGACGTTATTGGGGTCTTTCACTCGCACACCCACACCGAGGCGTTCCCATCGCCGACTGACGTGGCGCAAGCTCCCGATCCGGGCTGGCATTATGTCCTCGTCTCATTGCGTGACACGCACCCAGTGCTCCGTAGTTATCGAATTGAGAACGGCACAATCACCGAGGAGCCCGTGAGCCCGGGTTAATCGCACTTTCAAGGGCATTGCACTGGTACGTTCGGCGTGTTCACTTTCACTGAGGAGCCTCAAATGACGTCAACCACGCTTGCCCTCCCAAATCGCGATCGGCGCGTTCTTGCGGATCTTCTGCCGAAGAGCCTGCTCATGGACATTGTCCTTGTGCTTGCAGGAGCCGGCCTCACTGGGCTGCTGGCACAGTGGACGATTCCCTTCACCCCTGTCCCAATGACTGGACAGACGTTGGCAGTCCTTCTCGTTGGTGCATCGCTCGGTGCGGTTCGCGGGAGTATTTCGATGGCGGTGTACGTCGGCCTCGGTCTTGTTGGTCTTCCTTGGTTCGCTGACGGTGCCTCCGGCTATCCAGCAGCAACCTTTGGATACTTGCTCGGTTTCATCCTTGCCGCAGGTCTGCTCGGCACCTTGACCAGGCGGGGGAGCAAGCGATCCTTCATCTCGACGTTCTGGGCCATGGTTGCTGCAGAGGTCGTTATCTATGTCCTTGGTGTTAGCTGGCTGAAGGTAGACCTCGGCGTGAGCTGGGAACTTGCTATTGCCTATGGGTTCACACCCTTCATTTTCGGTGACATGGTGAAGGCCGTCGTTGCAGGGCTCCTCCTGCCAGCAGCGTGGCACGTGGTCGATCGCACCGAACAGTCGTAGCGCTTGAAGAAGGATCGACCGCGGTAGAATGCTGACTAGTTCAGTCGGGTTTCTCGACCGCCCGGTCGGTGCCCGAACACCTATGGAGGTGCCGTGCCGGTTTCGATTCGTATTCCAACTGTTCTCCGCCCACAAACAGGCGGCGCAGCGAGCGTGTCCTACGACGGCTCAACCATTGGTGAAGTCCTCAACGCGTTAGTTGCCGAACATCCAGGACTTGCAGGACAGGTCTTCAGTGGAGACGGTCAACTCCACAAGTTCGTCAATATTTACGTGAATGACGACGACGTTCGCTACACCGGCGGGTTGGATACGCCAGTGAAGGATCAGGACGAGGTCAGCATTTTGCCGGCCGTAGCTGGCGGGGCGAACTAACGAAGATGGCTGTTTTCGCGTCGGTGCTCGACCTGATTGGAGAGACGCCGATCGTTGACGTTTCCTCGTTGAGCCCAAATCCCAACGTCCGCATTTTGGCGAAGCTCGAGGGCCGAAATCCCGGCGGGAGCGTCAAGGATCGCATCGCCCGAAGCTTGATCGAGGCGGCTGAGCGCGATGGGCTGCTCATCCCTGGGGCTCCTGATCAAGTCCTCATTGAGCCATCATCTGGCAACACTGGTATTGGCCTGGCGATGGTCTGCAAGCTCAAGGGCTACCACTTGAAAGTGGTGCTTCCGACGAATGTTTCGCCAGAACGGATTCAACTCCTTCAGGTGTGGGGCGCGGAGATCATTGAATCGCCAGGAAGCGAGGGTTCCAACGGGGCTGTTCGCATGGCACGACAACTGGCAGAGGAGCACCCTGAATGGGTCTTCCTCTATCAATATGCAAATCCCGCTAATCCTGACGCGCATTACCGGACAACCGGTCCAGAAATCTTTCGCGATGTTCCTGACATCACGCACTTCGTTGCTGGTCTTGGGACCTCGGGAACACTGATGGGTGTTGGGCGCTATCTCAAAGAACAGAATCCCGCCATTCAACTTTGGGCAATTGAGCCGCCCGCGGGCGAGATGGTCGACGGACTCAGGAACCTTGATGATGGCTATATCCCGCCGGTCTTCACGGACAACCATGGAGCCGAGTTGCTCGACCGCAAGACGGTTGTTCGACCACGCGAGTCTCTCGAGTGGACCCGCAAGATGATTGACGTCGGGCTCTTCGTCGGCATCAGTTCTGGCGCCATCATGGCCGGAGCCGTTCGCTGCGCCAGCCAGATTCCTGAAGGTGAGTCGGCAACGATTGTCACGATTGCCTGCGATGATGGATGGAAGTACCTCTCTACTGGCGCCTGGACTGATGACCTCGACGAAGTGGTGGAGCGGGCGAAACGAATCATTTACTTCTAGCCAGGAGAACAACCGTTGAGCACTGACCCAAGAATTCTTCGCGGAGACGGTCGTGCACTCGACGAACTCCGGCCAATGACCTTTACGCGTGATTACACCACCATGGCCCTTGGCTCGGTGCTCGTAAGTTTCGGTGAGACGAAGGTGCTCTGCACCGCTTCAGTTGAAGAAAAGGTCCCTGGCTGGATGCGAGGGAGTGGCAAGGGTTGGGTGACGGCTGAATATTCCATGCTCCCAGGCGCCTCTCCAGAGCGCGTGAGCCGGGAAGCGGCAAAGGGAAAGCAATCCGGTCGAACTCAAGAAATCCAGCGCCTCATCGGTCGCTCACTTCGCTCAGTCGTTGACCTCGTTGCACTTGGTGAAGTGCAAATCACCGTTGACTGTGATGCCTTGCAGGCTGATGGAGGCACCAGAACCGCATCGATTTGTGGCGCCTATGTGGCACTGCACGATGCCTGCACACGCCTTCAGCAACGCGGCATTCTTGGAGGAAGTCCCCTCACCGATTCCATCGCAGCAATTTCTGTTGGGATCATTGACGGTGTGGCGATGCTGGACCTGCCCTATGCGGAAGATTCGACGGCAGATGTCGACATGAATGTGGTCATGACGGGATCCGGTCGCTTTGTTGAGGTGCAGGGAACTGCCGAACAGCAAGCTTTTGATCGGCGAGAACTCGATGCGCTGCTTGATCTGGCCGGCGTTGGCATTGCAAAGATCACCGCAGCACAACTCGAAGTCTTGAGTACGCCGCCACCAAAGCGGTGACGAAGAAATGCTGACCTTTGTGTGCGCGACGGCCAACCCTCACAAAGCTCGTGAGCTTGAGGAGATTCTTCGAGATCTGGGTTCGTTCACGCTCCTTCCACGTCCCGCTGAGATTGCCAGCATTGAAGAAGATGGCCTCACCTTCGAAGACAATGCAATTCTGAAGGCATCAGCGGTGTGCTCCGCCACTGGACGTGCTGCGCTGGCTGACGATTCGGGCCTTGAGGTTGCCGCGCTCAGTGGTCAACCAGGTGTGTTTTCCGCTCGATACGCGGGAGAAGGTGCGAGCGATGCGGCAAATCGCCAGAAGCTGCTCCGGGAACTTGACGGAGTGACTGATCGCGCTGCTCGCTTTGTTGCCGCAGTTGCCGTCGCTTTTCCTGATGGGGTGATCCTGGTTGTTGAGGGTGCCGTTGAAGGAACAATTGCGGAGGCCGATAGCGGCGAGGACGGGTTTGGCTATGACTCGCTCTTCATTCCACGCGAAGGAGACGGCCGGACCTTTGCCGCCATGTCGGCACTTGAGAAGAACGAACTCAGCCATCGCGGCCGAGCGCTTGCCTCAATGGTTGAGGCGCTACGTCACGCTGGTCGTCGGTGAGGTCGACACGCCGCTCAGCAGTCCTTAGTTCCGTCCTCCTGCTCTTGACGATCTCGGTGCTTGGGCTCGGCAGCGGTGAGCATGCAGGAGCGGCAAAGCTTCCCCTAGCGGGCCTGACAATTGTGATTGACCCCGGTCACAATGGAGGCAACGCGACCTATCCCTCAACGATCGCAAGGCTCGTCGACGCTGGAGGTTTCTTGAAGGCCTGCGATACCGCGGGCACCGTCACCTTGAGTGGATATCCCGAACATTCATTTGCGTGGTCGCTGTCGTTGACCCTTGGTGCCGATCTCAAGGCTGCAGGAGCCAAGGTGGTCTTGACGAGAACCAATGACCATGGGGTCGGACCCTGCATTGATGAGCGTGCGGCGATTGGTAATCGTTTGCACGCCGATCTAGCGATTTCGCTCCATGGCGACGGTGGTCCACCTTGGGGGAGGGGGTTCGAGGTGATTGAGCCGGGCATATCAGTCAGTCGACGAAATGATGACCGCCCAATCCTCCACCATTCCTACGCACTTGGGGCAGCCCTTCGAGATGCCCTCCAATCGGTGCCGCAACTGGTTCCGTCCACCTACCTCGGCGAGCATGGAGTCGGTCTTCGGACTGACCTTGGTGGTCTCAATCTGTCGAAGGTTCCTAAGGTCTTGCTTGAGGTTTGCAACTTGCGAAATTCAGCCGATGCCGACCTTGCACAGTCTCCAGAGTGGCGCCAAGAGGTCGCCTTGGCGCTTGTGGACGGCATTGAGCGTTACCGAGGTGTGGTTCGGTCACCAACGACGACGACCGTGTCGCCAACGACAACAACAACGGGAAGCTGATTACTGCAGTCTCGAAGTGCGCTGTCACCGCTCCACAAAGTAGATTCCCCCTAGTCGAACGACCAGCAAGGGGAAGTCCGTGGACGAAGCAGCGGTCAAGGAATTCATTGGGACGGAGATCAGCAGGAGCACGGTCGTTGTTGAGCGCAGTGCGATTGCCTTCTTTGCATCAGCAGTGCTCGATGATGATCCCGTTTACACCAACGCGGATGAGGCATCTGCTCGAGGCTTCGAAGCAATTCCGGCCCCACCGACGTTTCCCTTTGTGATGCAGAACTGGGGCGCCTTTGCTGAACTCCAAGCCGAAGGCGGTCAAGGTGCTGGCCTTGGGATGGTTCTCGGACCACTCATGGCAAATGGCGGACTCATCCTTCATGGAGAGCAAGCCTTCGTTTACCACCAACCGGTTCTTGCGGGGCAAACCTTGACCGGAGTTGGCGTCATCAAAGACGCGTACGTGAAGGAGTCCAAGGGAACAACGATGACCTTCGTTGTTGCCGAAACAACCTGGAGCGACGCAAGTGGTGCTCCGGTTGTGACGACCACGTTCAACATCATTCACCGGAAGTAGTCCAGTGGGCATTGGTCTGACCGAAGAACACCACGAACTCCAACGTTCCATTTCGGGAACCGTTGAGCGGCTCGGCGGCACCGAAGCGGGTCGTCTCCTGACCGACCTTCCAGAAGAGGTGATGACCTCGTCATTTGAGGTCGTCGCCAGTGAAGGGTGGTTTGGCCTTGGCATTCCAGAAGGTTCTGGAGGTCAAGGTGGATCAGTCGCCGATGTTGTGATTCTTGCGGAAGAGTTTGGTCGGTCTCTTTTTCCTGGGCCGACGATTTCGTCGCTGATCGTTGCGTCGGTTCTTGCTCGATCCGAATCCAATCATGAAGAACTCCTCCGCGAACTGGCAAGCGGCGCCCTCTGTGCTGCAGTGGCACTGCACGGTCAACTTGCGGCGAAGGAGACTCCAGACGGGCTCGTCGTCAGTGGACGGTTGGACCCAGTTGTCGGGGCCACCATTGCTGACCTCCTCCTCGCGACTGTGGTCCTTCCTCATGGAGCCACACGCATCGTCCTGTTGCAGCTCAAACACGCCTCCATTGAAATGGTGACGACGCGAACGGCACTGGACGTCATGCGACGGCCCGTTGCCATCACGGTGACGGATCAGCGCATTGGCGCATCACACCTTGTTGACATCAGTCCTGATTTTGTCGTCGATGTCAGTCGCACGCTCGTCGCAGCGGAGAGTTGTGGCATCGCTCGAGCTTGTCTCGACGTAGCGACGGCGTATGCCAAAGAGCGAGTCCAGTTTGGCCGGCCGATTGGACAGTTCCAAGGCGTGAAGCATCGCCTCGCGAGCTTGCTGGTCGCAGTTGAACAGCTCACCGCCGCTGTTTGGGATGCGAGTCTCGCTATAGATCGTGCGTCGGCAGTGGAGCGTTCCCTCAGCGCGGCGGTCGCTGGTGCGCTTGCCTGCAGTATTGGCCCCCGGGCGGGTCGTGACGCTATCCAGGTCCTCGGCGGCATGGGCTTCACCTACGAACACGATGCCCATTTGTACCTCCGCCGTGCCCTGACGAATCGGCAATTGCTCGGAGGAGAAGCCAAGCTGTCTGGAGAGGTGCTCAGCGCATCAATTGCGGGCACCCGTCGTTCGCTTGGCGTTGAACTACCCGCAAACGCTGCTGAAATTCGAGCAGAGCTTGAACCAATTGTTCTGGAGCTTTCCGGAACGACCGACGATGCAGCTCGGCGAGTGCTTCTCGGGGAGTCTGGGCTCATGTTCCCTCACTTCCCAGAGCCGTATGGACGGGCGGCATCACCAACCGAGCAGCTCGTCATTGAAGAACTCTTCGCCGAGCACGGCGTTCGACGCCCGCCGGCACACGTTGCCTCTTGGGCACTACCAACGATCATTGCTCACGGAACTATTGCACAACAGGAGCGTTTTGTTCTCCCAACCTTGCGGGGCGAGATCCTTTGGTGTCAGCTCTTCAGTGAGCCTGGTGCCGGTTCAGATCTTGCCGCACTGTCGACCAAAGCAACCAAGGTTGACGGTGGTTGGCGCATTGATGGACAAAAAGTTTGGACCTCGACGGCGCAGTGGGCGCAGTATGGCATTTTGTTGGCGAGATCGAACCCCGATGCCCCAAAGCATCAGGGCATTACGTACTTCATCTTGGACATGAAGGCAGCCAATGTTGACATCCGGCCCCTTCGGGAAATAACTGGAGATTCCCTTTTCAACGAGGTCTTTCTTGATGGTGTCTTCATTCCTGATGACTGTGTGGTCGGCGAGGTTGATGGCGGATGGACACTCGCTCGAACGACGTTGGCCAATGAACGGGTGGCGCTTGCGTCTTCATCGGCATTCTCCGGTCTTCTTGAATCCATCGTGCACCTTGCTGAACAGTTGGAGGAAGAAGGTTCGTCAATCGACCGCCGCGACGAAGTTGGTGCAATGCTCGTTGAGGCACAAAGTCTTGCCCTCATGCGGCAACGTCAGACCATTCGGAGCCTCAACGGACTCGCACCGGGAGGTGAAGCCTCGCTCGCCAAATTGCTCGGGGCCGAGCACGAGCAACGCGTCGCTGACCTGGCGGTTGCGGTTCTTGGTGGCGAGTCAATGTACGTCGATGGTGCGGCCGCTGCAGCTGGCCGAAATGTACTCCACACGCTGTGCCTCACCATTGCTGGCGGCACCAGTGAAGTTCAACGCAATGTGATTGGGGAGCGCCTACTCGGCCTTCCAAGAGACCCGGAACCAACCACCCGACCCGCCTGAGGAGGCACCGTGTACAGCCCAGCAAAACTTGAAACGCTCGCCGTGGGCGACGAAGCACCCGTCCTCACGCACACCCTCAGCCGAACGGACTTAGTCCGCTATGCGGGGGCTTCGGGCGACTACAACCCAATGCACCACGATGAACCAAAGGCACTGGCTGCCAGGCAGCCAAGTGTGTTTGGACATGGCATGTTGTCCATGGGCATCGTCGGGACGGCGCTGACACACTTCGTCGGCGTTGGCGCACTCGAGACCTTTTCGGTTCGGTTTGCACGACAGACCTGGCCTGACGAAGTGCTCTCGACCAAAATCACCGTGACGGAAATCTCAGGCGACCTCGTGACCCTCGATGTCAGGCTCCACAATGCCGATGGAGAAGAAAAAGTCATTGGCCAGGCAACTGCCCGACTGGCTGGCTGACGCGTCCATGGACATCGGCGTTGCCCTTCCAACGATGGCTCTTGGCGCGACTGGCGCACTCCTTCGAGCCTGGTGCGATGGGATTGAGGACGGACCGTTCTCTTCCATTTCGACGGGCGAGCGAGTCACCTTCTTCAATCCTGAGATTGGCATTGCCCTTGCGGTTGCCGCCGCAAGAACAAGTCGCGTTGAAATATTTGGCAACTTATGGGTTCCCATGCTGCACGAGCCGGCGATGTTGGCGAAGCAGATTGCCACGCTCGACATGGTGAGCGATGGTCGGCTCACCGTTGGACTTGGCGTTGGAGGCCGGCCGCACGATTATGAAGCCGCTGGGACGAACTTTGCCCGTCGTCATGAGCGACTTGACGAACTCGTTGATGAATTGCGTCGACTCTGGTCGGGAGGTGCGGCATTTGAGGGAGCTGATCCGCTCGGTCCAAGCACATCTCGACCAGGAGGACCAAGAATTTTGGCCGGGGCAATGGGGCCAAAGGCGCTCCAACGTGCCTCAACGTGGGCAGACGGCATCACGGGTTTCTCACTCGGCGACGTCGGCACCGAGGCCGGCCGCTTGAACTCCGCAGCAATGCGGGCATGGACCAATACCGGACGAACCACGCCTCCTCGTCTCGTGAATGGGACCTTCTGTGTACTTGGCGTTGACGACCCAAGAGAAGTGCTCACGTCGTTCGCAACGACGTATCTGGGTTTCTTAGGCGAGGAACTTGCCGGCATCATTGCCTCGGGTTGCCGCGTGAGCACGGAAGAGAGCCTTCGGACCGTCCTCGACGAAGCGAGTGCAGCGGGATGTGATGAATTCATCATCGTTCCTGGAACCTGGGATCTTGGATGTCTCTCGGCAATCGCTGCAGTTGTTCGAGGATGAAGTGCACGGAGATGGACGAGAGGAACGCATGATGACGAGCGAACTGAAGGGCAAGACCATTGTGGTGATTGGCGCAACAGGCCAGGTTGCGCAACCACTTGCAATGAAGTTGAGTGAGCACAACATCGTGATTGGGGCGGCAAGATTTCGCGATGCCTCAAGGAGGGCATCGCTTGAAGAGGCAGGCGTTCAATGTGTCGAGATCGATCTCTCCACTGGCGACGTAGGAAACCTTCCGGAGGCTCCTGATCTCGTGCTGAATTTTGCCGTCGCGAAGTCGAACAATTGGACTGCCGATCTTGATGCGGGCGTTGGTGGAACGCTCGCAATCATGGAGCAGGTTCAGGGGGCATCGGCGTTGTTGCACTGCTCGTCAACTGCCGTGTATAAGCCAATGGGTCACCATGTCTTTTCGGAGGACGATCCGCTCGGCGACAATCACGGGGTCTGGGAATTTCTTCGAACCTATTCGACCGCGAAGATCGCCGCTGAAGCCGCAGCGCGCTATGGCTCGACACGCTTCAAACTCCCAACAACCATTGCTCGCCTGTCCGTTCCTTATGGCGATGGCGGCGGTTGGCCGGCAATCCATTTGGAGATGCTCCGCAATGGCTCAGCCATTCCTGTCCATACGACGTCGCCGAGTATCTATCACCCGCTTCACGACGATGACATCTACAACATGGTTCCTCGGTTACTCGAAGCTGCGGCAGTTGGTGGCACCACGGTCAACTGGGGTGGGAAGGATCCTGTCAGCATCGAGGAGTGGTGCAACTATCTCGGTGAATTGACCGGTCTTGACGTGACATTCGCTCCAACGGAGCAAACCATTGATTCGGTGCAAGTTGATCTCACCAAACTCCACGCACTCGTTGGCGAATCTCAGGTCGGTTGGAAAGACGGCTTTCGTCAAATGGTTGCAGCTCGGAGACCTGAACTGTTGAAGGGGTAGACCCTCCGGCATTGTGCAGCGATGTTCCCCTTAGGCTCCAGCGCGTGACCGACGCGTATGAGCTTCCGATGTTCCCGCTCTCCGCGGTCGTTTTTCCCCATGCCCAGCTCGCGCTCAATGTGTTTGAGCCGCGCTATCAGCAGTTGCTCGGTGACGTGCAACATCACACGCGCAGGTTTGGCATCACGCTGATCGCGAAGGGTTCAGAAGTTGGTGGAGGCGATGAACGGGTGAATATCGGCACGTTGGTCGAGATTGAGTACTGCACCACGAGTGGTGACGGACGATCAACGCTCATTGTTCGCGCGGTGGAACGCTTGGAAGTACAGGAGTGGCTAGAGGATGCGCCATATCCGAGGGCGATGGTTCGTTCCTTGCCGCAGCAGCATTTCACTGGAGCGCCCGATGAACTCGTTCAAGCGCTCGCCGAAGTACGCCGGGCTCGCGCACTTCTCTCCGAAGCGAGCGAGGTTCCTGCGCTGTGCCATGCCGTTGATGATGGATGGACGCCAGATAGTGCCTCGTGGATCCTTTGCGCGCTCGCTCCAATTTCGCTCTACGACGCGCAACAGCTCCTTGAGGTTGATGACCCGTCGGTACGTCTCGCTCACTTACGACGCCATTGTCGCGACGTTGCTGAATTGGCTGTTGGCCTCCTCGAGGCAGGAGACGAGCCAACGCTCACCTAGTTGCTGTTCTGGATGTGGCCTCGGCGCAGACGAAAAGGCCCTGAGTGGAAAACCCACTCAGGACCTTTTCTTTGAAGCGGTAAAGCGTTTGCAGTCTTTGCCTGCCTTCGTTAGAAGAAGGTGAAGGGAGGGATTCCTGAGTCATGGGTCTTGAACAGCTCACCCTTGGCTTCGAGGAGCTCTTCCGGCGTCCATGCGTGGTCTCGGTGCAGTTCGCCAACTGGGCGGAATGCGGACATCGCCCAGATGTCGCCACCAAAGACCACGAAGATCTGACCCGAGACGTCTTGGGCGCCAGGGCTTGCAAGGAACGCAATGAGTTGGGCAACGTTGGCTGGGTCGAACTTGTCGAAGCCATCCTCACCCTTCGCCATTTCGGTGAAGATCTCTTCGGTCATTCGGGTGCGTGCACGTGGAGCAATCGCATTCACGGTGACGCCGAAACGCTGGAGTTCGCGAGCGAGCACCCAGGTGAGCGAGACGATGCCGCCCTTAGCTGCTGCGTAATTGGCCTGGCCAGCACTTCCAAAGAGGCCTGCCTCAGAAGACGTGTTGATGATGCGGCCAGTGACTTCTTCGCCAGCCTTGGCACGACTGCGCCAGTAGACCGATGCATGCTGAGCCGTCGAGAAGTGGCCCTTCAGGTGGACGCGAATCACGTCATCCCAGTCGGACTCTTCCATGTTGAAGCTCATCTTGTCGCGAAGAATTCCAGCATTGTTGACGAGGATGTCCATTGAACCGAAGGTGTCAATTGCCTGGTCGATGACATTCTTGCCGCCTGCCCAGGTCGAGATGTCGTCACCATTGATGACGGCCTCGCCACCAGCGGCGACGATGGTGTTGACGACTTCTTGGGCGGGAGTCATCGTTCCGGCCTCGCCATGAAGTCCAGCGCCAACATCATTGACAACTACCCTGGCTCCGTTTTGAGCCAGCACGATGGCCTCTTCACGGCCAATACCGCGTCCTGCACCGGTGACGATTGCGACTTTGCCGTCGAGCAAGCCCATTGTCCACGCTCCTTGTCTTCGTAGCGTGCCCGAAGTGGGCACATGGTCGCCAAGCATTGCCGAGATTGGGTCAGTTGGGCAACCTCAGCCAAGACCGCCGGATTGAAGGAGTGAAAGAACGGCGTTCGTCGCCAACTCGCTCGGGCGGGTGAGGGACTGTTCTGAGCCGAAGCGCGCGGAGAGATCAAGGATGGTGATCGGACGATCAAGGCCTGCAACGTGCTCCAACGCGTCTGGAATGGCTTCACCGCAAACGATTGCGACGGGAATTTCGTGACCCACGTGCGCGAGGAGCCAACCAATCACCTTCCCCTCAAAGCTTGTGTGATCCAGGCGGCCTTCACCAGTGATGAGCGCCCTTGCTTGGGGGAGTACTTCGTCAAGTCCTCGTCCTGCAGCGGCTGCGGCCGCCCCACTGACGACCGTCGCACCAAGTGCAAGGAGTGCGCCTCCAAGCCCGCCGCCAGCACCAGCACCGGCGAGTGGGCCTGGATCAACGGATGTTGTTGCATACAGCCAACTCCTCGTTACTTCCAGTTCGCGTGCGAGCGTCGGAAGATCCTCCGCAGAAATTCCCTTCTGGAGCGCAAAGTCAATCGCTCGTGCGTAGGGGAGGTCAATGTCAACGGCGATTTGAAGGTCCACCTTGAGGCCACCTTCGGAAAGCAGCACCGTTGCGGCACCGCGGCCTCCATCACTCGTCGCCGTTCCGCCAATACCAAGTTGAATGCCCTGGACGCCCAAAGTCTGGAGGTGGAGCAACAAATGCCCAATGGGCGCAGAACTCAAGTTGATGGCTGCTGCAGACGAAGGGTCTGGAACAAGGAATCGCCCAATTGCATGAGCGGATTCAGCAATCGCGATGCGTCGTTGATGCTGCTCATAGAGGACAAACGGAACCTCAATGAGGCGCCCTAGCGGACCTTCAAGTTCGACGACGTGTCGCTCTCCCGGAAAGCACTCGAGGAATCCCTCGCCACCATCGCTCATTGGATACGCGCTGCTTGGGTAACCAGCAGCTACGAGCGCGTCGACGAGGTGTGCTGATAACTCCGCAGCCGCGATGGTGCCACGAAACTTGTCCGTGGCGACGAGGTAGGGGCGCTTGTTCAGCGGACTCCAAGAAGGTCGACGATGAAGATCAGCGTCTCGCCTCCCTTGATCACGGGAGGTGCACCGCGATCGCCGTAGCCAAGACTGGCCGGGATCTCGAGACGACGCTGTCCGCCAACTTTCATGCCGACAACGCCTTTGTCCCAACCTTGGATGACGTGACCGGCTCCGAGGGGGAAGCGGAACGTGTCGCCACGGTCCCAGCTCGCATCAAATTGCTCGCCGGTCGACCACGAAACGCCGACGTAGTGCACCTCGACTTGGTTACCTACTTCTGCAGTTGCTCCGTCACCAACGACAAGGTCAGAAATGACGAGTTCGGACGGTGCAGGTCCCAATGGTGGGTCAACAAATGGCTTAGTCATAGTGAAGAGGCTATGTCGCGCCTTCCCCTCTGTGGGGGAGGCGCGACTTGGGTCCCTTATGGCGTCGTTGACTGACAGGCGTTGTCGCCACAGAGATTCGGAATGATCCCTGTCGACATGAACGTCGTGACCTGGGTCATGAGGAAGGTATTCCCTCTTCCATAACCATGTGGGTCACTGCCAAAGCTCGCGTCGTCAGGTGCGTGGTTGACCGTTGGTGGTGTTGGGGTCCCGTAGTCCCAGAGGACAACACCGGCAGGTGCAGCCTTCGTCTGATCAAGCTTCGGCAATCCCCATTGCGCCACGACGGGAGGGTTGAGTCGAGGCGTTCCACCTTGGAAGCTTGGATTGAACGCGGGCTGGTGATTTGCTGCGCCAATGGTTCTCGCCAGCATGTCGCCAGCAAGATTGGATACCTGGTGATCACCAAAGTTTTCAATCAAGAACACCTTCTTGACGGGAATGCCTGGGTAAGGGTGACTCGTGAGGTGCTGGACGTATCCTTCGTTCTCACCTCTATCCCAGAGCATTTGTGCCATCTGCAGGACAATCTGCTGATCGACTCGGTCCGGGTAGGCGGGCACGAAGATTGAGGCGAATTCGTTCCAGTCGACTGAACGGTTGAGGAGAAGACCGCCGTAGTCCATGCCCGGAACTCCGAGGATGACACGAGTCCATTCGGTCGAGATTGCAGATGCTGCTCCGCCCATGATCCCGCCCTGGCTGTAGCCCATGAAGTGGCAGTCACCAACCTTGAACAGGGAATGACCTGCGCCATCTTGGAATGCGGTTGAGGACGCAAACCCAGCAGGTGAGTTGATCAACCTTCCGAGGAACTGGAAGTTGATGAGGCCTTGAAGCATGTGGTCAGTCTGGGTATAGAAGGTGGACATTTCGCCAAGGTTGCGGGCGACATTCAAGATGTCCTTTCCTGACATACCAACCCAATCGGTGGCACAACCCATCATGTTGGCAGCGACACCTGCTCGGAATGACCCACCTTCAACCTCTCCTGCGCTCCCCAAAAGGCCATGGCCATAGACCGTTGGCGTTGCTGCTCCAGCGGCATTGAGCGTGGAGGGAAGGACGCAAATGAAGTTTGCCGTCCAGGTCTTTGAACCATTGATGACCGGCACCCCAGCCTTTGTGGCATTCATTGATGAGAAGTTCCCGGCATCCTTGAGGAAGAGCGGGACCTGGAAGGTCCCGTGGATATCGCGAGTTCCAGCTGTGTCAACTGAAGAGGTGACCGTGAACGCCGGTGCATAATTCGCCGCCACCGTCTTCATGGAGCCCTTGTAGGCCAGGTGGTGGGTCGCCAGCCATTTGTAGGCGAGCGTGCGCATCGTGAGCGCTGGCGTCGACAGGCTTTGACTACTCGCAACGGTGAAATCCCAAGCGAGATAGGGCAGGGGAGCGCTCGAACCCAAGATGGCGGAGGCTCCCAAATGGACGTAGTTCAGAATCCCTTGGAGGTGCCGCAGTCGAGTTGAACTCGAACTCGTTGCGTTCAGCGCAGCAGTCATTGAAGGCAGTGATGGCAAGACTGCGCCACTTGCGTTCTTCATCTGTTGAAGGTCAACAACGTACCGGTGGCCCTCAAGCAATGACGTGGCTGGATGAATGAGCAGCAACTGTTCGCTCGGCGTATCGGCCGCCTGCGCGTCGAGTTCGGCAAAGTAAGGAACACGAGCACCAGTGGACGTATCGAACAACATGATTGGTGCCGTCGCATTGAAGGAAGCACCAATGTCCGTTGATGGCGCAATGCCACTTTGCGCGACGTCAAGGCCTGGAACGGGGACAAGGATGACTGACCCAGGCGAGAAGCCGTCATTTCGGTCTTGGTAGAGCGGATTGACGTGCACGCCGCTCTTGTTTGCCGGATCAATCGCCGTCGTGATGTGGATCATTCGACCCGTCGGTGTCTTGGCGGAAACCGTGAACGCGTCATTCGGCCACGGAAGCATGCAACTGTGACCAGCTGGAGCGGTGACGAGGACGTCGCAGCCAACGACTCCAGGATCAGCCAATGTTGCCGCTCCCGCCCCTCCCTGTAGTGCAGTCGGTGTCGCCACCAATGCGGCACTTACCAATACTGCGGAACCTAAAATTGCACGAATTCTTCGCATCGCATCCCCCCCGGGCTCTCGATACCCGAACAGTAGCAATGGGGAGGGGCGGAACTCGTGAGGGCTCCAGTGCATTGTCGTAGGCTCACTTCGAGCACTGATCGGCAGTGCAACTGGAGGAGCAGCGTGCTGCGAAATGAGACCTTCACTGGCACCATTGGAACAACGGTGCCAGAGTCGACCCCGTCGTTTGAAGTCATTGCCCACCCAGGGGATGGAGCGCCGGACGTCGTCGTTGTCGTGCTCGATGATCTTGGTTTTGCGCACCTCGGAAGTTATGGCTCAGACATTGATACGCCGAACTTTGATCGGCTAGCAAACGGCGGTCTTCGCTATTCAAACTTCCACGTCACGCCGCTTTGTTCTCCAACTCGTGCAGCCATCCTCACCGGAAGAAATCACCACACCGTAGGGATGCGGGCGATTTCTAACTTCAACACAGGCTTCCCGCACATGCGTGGCCATGTCACGAACGCAGCAACGACAATGGCCGAAGTTCTCCGCGAGGAGGGCTACGCCACGTTTGCCATTGGCAAGTGGCACCTTTGCCAAATGGCCGATGCCTCACAGGCTGGCCCATTTGATCAGTGGCCGTTGGCCCGTGGCTTTGATCGCTACTACGGATTCCTCGATGGCGAGACGGATCAGTTCAATCCTGAACTGACCTATGACAATCACCGAATCGAACCGCCCAAGACTGCAGCAGAGGGTTATCACGTCTCAGAAGACTTGGTTGATCACGCCATTGCCTTCATCCACGACTCCGTGTCGATCCGCCCAGATCGACCTTTCTTTTGTTACTTGGCATTTGGGGCTACGCATGCACCACATCAGGCGCCTGAGTCGTATCTCGCAAAGTACCGGGGACGTTTTGACGCTGGATGGGACGAAGCGCGAGCTCGAATCTTTGCGCGTCAACTCGAACTCGGTCTCGTTCCTGCAGGCACTGAGCTCGCGCCGAGAAACCCTGGCGTTGAGCCATGGGACGAACTCTCCTCAAATCAACAACGTCTTTCGCTCGCCATGCAGGAAGCGTTCGCAGCGTTCCTTGACCACACCGATGCCCAACTCGGGCGTCTCCTTGATGACCTCCAAGAACTCGGACGCCTCGACAACACCATCATCATGGTCATGGCCGACAACGGTGCAAGCCAAGAAGGTGGACCATTCGGCGTCCTTCATGAGATGAAGTTCTTCAACGGAATCTTGGAAACTCCCGACGAAGCCATCGCTCGAGTCGATGAAATCGGTGGACCAAACAGCCACGCGAACTATCCATGGGGCTGGGCACAAGCGGGCAATACGCCTTACAAGTGGTACAAGCAAAACACCCATGAAGGCGGAGTTCACGTGCCGCTCATTGTCCACTGGCCAGCAGGCATTTCGGCGAAGGGAGAAGTTCGTGGTCAATTCACCCATGCCATTGATGTCGCCGCCACCATCTATGACTTGCTCGGCGTTGAAAGTCCATCAACCTATCGAGGCATCGAGCAGTTGCCGCTTGCCGGAACTTCGTTTGCCTCGACGTTCTCGTCAGCGTCTGCTCCGGCCACGCGGCAGGTGCAGTACTTCGAGATGTTTGGCCACAGAGGAATTTGGGTCGATGGCTGGAAGGCAGTGACGCGCCACAATCCTGGCCAATCCTTTGATGACGATCGGTGGGAGCTCTATCACGTTGATGAGGACTTCTCTGAGGTGCACGACCTTGCATCCGAACATCCGGAAAAACTTGCCGAACTCATCGCACGGTGGTTCGAGGAAGCGAACCGATTTGGCGTTCTTCCCCTTGATGATCGCGGCATTGAGTTGTTCGGAGCACGATTTGCCGAACACTCTCCGCACCCGGTGAGCCGGATCTACCAGTACTTCCCGCCAGTGTCACCAATGCCGTCACAGGTGGGGGCTGCAATTGGCGGGAGAAACTTCGATCTCTTGGCTGAGGTTGATCTTGAGGCTGGCGACGGCGGCGTTCTCTACGCGACTGGTACACAAAATGCTGGCCTGAGCCTGTTCATTCAAGATGGCAAATTGGTCTTTGACTACAACGCCTTTGGCGACCATGCCATTGTTGAGTCAGGGCAACTGCCGCTTGGGCCACATCGAGTTGGTGTGAGAGTTGAGCGCGGACAGGGCATGTCCGGCAAAGCAACGTTGCTCATCGACGGCGAGGCGGTCGCAGAGAAGGATCTCGCTCTGGTGATGCGAGTGATTTCTTCAGTTGGGTCCTCGGTCGGCGAAGACGTGGGTTCGGCGGTCTCGCAACGCTATGAGGCGCCAAACACCTATCGCGGCACGCTCCACATGGTGGAAGTCATCGTGGCGAAATCCAAGAGTGAGCAACAGCAAGCCGAGGCGGAAGCCGCTGAAGGGCTTTCCCGACAGTAGGAGTCACCAACCGCCGGTGTAAGAGATGAACTGGCCAGTTTGGAACCGACTGGTTCCATCGAGGAATGCCGCACACATTGCCGCGCACTCCTCCATGGTGCCGAGGCGACCCATAGGTGTTTGTGCTTCGACCTTGGCTCGACTCTCCGCGTCAACAATGCGGTTTGCTCGAAGAAACTCAGGGAAGTCCATGAAGTTCGTCCCGAGGGCATTCACCTGGATGCCAAGTGGCGCCATTTCTTCCGCAACGTTTCGAACGAGCATCGTCGCTCCTGCG
>CAIQUD010000067.1 GCA_903874965.1 uncultured Actinomycetes bacterium
AACTGGACAGGAACGATTGCTGGAACCTCCAGTGACCCGAACACGACGGTCAGCTCTGTCACCGCCACGATCACCAACACCACCAACAGCACCTACTGGAACGGCACCTCCTGGCAGGCTGGCGCCACCTCGGTCACGGCCACCGGCACGACCAGTTGGACCTACGCCTTGGCGGCAGCAAACCTGACGACGGGCAATAGCTATTCGGTCACCGCCAAGGCGACCGATGCAGCAGGAAACATCGGCACCAGTTCGACGACGACGTTCACCTACAACTCGACGACGATTGGCATTGCGGTCACCTTCCCAGCACTTCCGTTCTATGCACGGACTCCTTGGAGGACAAAGAACGCCGTTACTGGAACGACGTCTGATTTGTCATCTACCGTCACGCAGGTCCAGGTCGCTATCAAGGACACAACCACAGGTCTTTGGTACAGCGGGTCCTCATTCGCTAACGCGGCGCAAACGTTCCTCAACGCAACCGGCACCACCAGCTGGACATACCCGCTTTCGTCCAGCAAGTTGGTCAACGGTCACAGCTACAGCTTGGTGGTGAAGGCAACCGATGCTGCAGCCAACGTGGTGACAAGTAGCGCCACGACCTGGGGTTACGACACCACTTTGCCGACTTCGACGGTTACGTACCCAGTGACCGCCACTACCTATGGCGGAAACTGGACGGGAACAATTGCAGGAACGACTGCTGACACGTTTAGTGGCGTGGCCTCGGTTGCCGTATTGATCGAGAACACCACCGCAGTGACATATTGGAATGGGTCGGCATGGACGTCTACGTCGACGAAGGTGGCCGCAACCGGCACGACGAGCTGGACGTATGCACTTGCGCTCGCGAACTTGACGAGCGGAAGCTCGTACTCCGTGAGGGCGTACGCAACCGATGCTGGTGGCAATGTGCAGACGACCGTAACGACCTACACCTGGACCGTAAATAAGAACTCGCCAACGATCACGATCACCTATCCGACGGCCACTCACTACCTGACGTGGACCGGAACGATGACTGGAACCGCGACGTTCTCGAATACCGCTTCGTCTGTCAAGGTTGCCATTCAGGACACGACCACTGGAAAGTGGTGGAATGGAACGAACTTCACCACAGCCACGACGCAGACGTTTGTTACGGCGTCAGGCACGACCAGTTGGACCTATGCACTCGCTTCATCGAATTTGACGGCAACACATAGCTATTCAGCAACCGCAGTGGCTACCGATATCTACGGAAATACGGCAACCAGCACAGCAATTGCCTTTAGCTACAACTAACGAGATTGGACTGAAATGAGTACGAGCCTTCACCTCAAGCATCACTCACCTTCGCAACGCACCATCAGTCGCGTGAAAGCGTTGCTTGGAAAGTCGCTGGCAGTAGCTGTTGGGATGATTGCCGTACTTTCTGGCCCAGCAATTGAGGTCACGTCCGCTTCGGCAGATGTGATGGCGCCCTCTGTTCCATCTGGACCATCGTGCTCATTTTCCTGGCTTGCTCCGGCTCCAACAAAACTGAGTCAATACGCTGGTTCGGGTCTCGTGGCAGTGCCATTTCACATGACCTGTCATGACCTGCCTGACACAATTACCGCTCTTCACTTTGACGTGAAGACGGGTGGAGGCGTCGTCACCGCGAGTGCGGGAAATGGATCGACCAAGCTGCCAACCTCATTTGACGAACGCTGTGAAGGCTCATGTCTGAAGCCTGGAAGTCAAACACCAAAGGTCCCACTCTTTGCTTCTGTTGGATCGATTACGGCAAACTTCGGATCGGGTAAATCCACCAGCGGAGCACTGAGTTTTCAAGATCAGCACGTCTGGTGGAAGTGCGACTCGACGACTGGATGCGGCTCGGTCGTGGTGGCTGGCAGCCTCTTGCCGAATCCAAAGATGCCAAGTGGTGGTTATGCCAAGGCCGTCGCGGTCTCGAAAGCTGCAGCGAAGGCTTCAGGTACAACGACGTCGATCCCCTCAGTGACGACTCCAGGTTCAAGCAATGGATCGCATTCAAGCAACTCAAACAATTTGCTCCTTTGGATCCTCGGTGCCCTTCTTGCGCTGGTGGTGATTGTTGGGGTGGTTCTGCTCTCGAGAAAACGTTCGAAGAAGAACTAAGAACTCCGAAGCACCAGAGACCCGCAACTACGCTCGTTCCGAACGAGATGCCTTCAAGGTGCGAAATGGAAGCGAAGTGGTGCGGCAATGAATGAGTCAATCGAGTTGTCTCCGCTGACGACGCCAGCACGCCTCGAGGCAGCCTCTGCCCTTCGAGATCTCGGACATGTGCTTGTTGCTCACCAATCAAGCGATGAGCGGTTGGCAGAAATCACTCGATGGGCACAGGAGATGGCCGTGGCGATCGCCGCTGACCCTCCGAGACGTGACGCACTCATTGAAGCTCGAATTGAACACCTTGCCAATCGGGCGCAAAATCCAGAAGCGACGATCTCTCGTCCAGAGGGCTCGCTCTTTGCCGACTCCTTTGTGTCGGGTCGTGCCAACCCAATGGGGATCAATGCCGTCATGTCCATCGATGGCGACCACTCGGTTGCCGCGGTGACGATTGGTGCTGCCTTCGAAGGTGCACCTGGCAGGAGCCACGGTGGCATCGTCGCCGCAATCATCGACGAGACCATGGGTGGTGTCCTTGGCATCCTTCATGAGTTGGCCTTCACTGGTTGGCTGAAAG
Organism: uncultured Actinomycetes bacterium; assembly: GCA_903874965.1. Taxonomy (GTDB): domain Bacteria; phylum Actinomycetota; class Acidimicrobiia; order Acidimicrobiales; family RAAP-2; genus CAIQEU01. Next base: position 2,702 of record CAIQUD010000067.1, read on the forward strand.
TCACCTACCGGAATCCAACGCCGCTCCATGTGCCGCTTGAATGCCGGGCTTGGCTTGAGAGCCGAGATGGGCGGAAGCTCACGCTTCGTTCTGAGGTTCGCGATGGCGACCAACTCATTGCCGAAGCAGAAGCGCTGTTCATTGTCGTGAACCCGGCCTCATGGGCTAAGTCGGAATAGCAGCCACCTTCTCGGTATTTCACTCGATGGACGTTCGGCACTGCTGTCGAACAGAACTGGAGTTGTATGCCTGCCGTCACGGTTACGAACCGACTCGCCTTGCCGAAAATCATCGGCTTGCCTTCTGAAAATGCCCATGTTCGACCCGTTCAGCAGGTAACGACTGCCCCACGCGGATTTGAAGGAGAAGGCTTCCCTGTTCGGCGCGCGTTCGCCGGCGTGACTGATGCCGATCTTGACCCCTTTATTCACATGGACCAGATGGGTGAAGTTGACTACGGACCAGGCGAGCCAAAGGGAACGCCATGGCACCCTCATCGCGGCTTCGAAACCGTGACGTACATGATTGAGGGAACGTTTGAGCACGCGGACTCCATTGGTGGAGGTGGCGTGATTGCCAACGGAGCGACGCAGTGGATGACCGCAGGTGCCGGCATCCTCCACATCGAGCGACCTCCAGAAGGACTCGTCCTCTCCGGCGGCCTTTTCCATGGGATTCAACTTTGGGTCAACTTGCCATCATCGAAGAAGATGGTTGCCCCTCGATATCAGGACCTTCTTCCTGATGAAGTTGGGTTGGCAACGACGACCGATGGCGGATCACTCCTTCGAGTGATCGCCGGAGATCTCGGTGGGGTTGCGGGGCCTGGATCGACGCTCACACCAATTGTGATGGTGCATGCCTCGGTCTCACCTGGCGCAGAAGTTCGAATTCCTTGGAATCCGTCATATAACGCGCTTGCCTATGTCCTTGCTGGTGATGGAACGGTTGGCGAAGAGCGTCGCCCGGTGTCGAGTGGGCAACTGGCGGTCTTCGGTGCTGGTGACACGTTGGTCTTCATGGCCAGTGACACCCAAGATTCTCGGACCGAGGAATTTGAGGTGCTGCTTCTTGGTGGGGAACCCATCAGAGAACCGGTTGCGAAGTACGGTCCGTTTGTGATGAACACTCGAGCCGAGCTCCAACAAGCCTTCGAAGACTTTGAAGCCGGCCGTCTTGGCCAAATTCCGGCAACCCACGATCGTCCCGCTCGATGAGTACAGAGCCAACAACCTGGACACTTCCGCCATTCGGATCACTCAATGGCCTTCGAGTCATCGTCACTGGAGCGAATAGCGGGATTGGGCTTGAAGCAGCTCGTGCGCTTGCAGATAGGGGAGCGTCGGTCACGCTCGCGTGTCGCAACCTTGAGAAGGCGTCGGCCGCTCGTGAGCAGCTCCTCAAGACCGCCTCTGGTTCTGTTGACATTGGGAAACTTGACCTTTCGGATTTAGCTTCTGTTGAGACGTTCGCCACGTCGATCTTGGAAAAGGAGTCGACGCTCGACCTCCTCATCAACAATGCCGGGATCATGGGGCCTCCACTCACTCGGACAAGTGACGGGATTGAGTTGCAATTCGCGACGAATCATCTCGGTCACTTCGCCTTAACGGGGAGGTTGCTCCCTCTGCTCAGTGCGGCGAAAGCTGCCCGCGTGGTGACGGTTTCTTCCAATCTCCACAAGGGTGCGGTACTCGACCTCGAGGACCTCGGTTCTCACAAGTCCTACAGCGGGCAAAAGGCCTATGGCCGTTCAAAGTTGGCCAATCTCTTGTTTGCTCTTGAACTCGATCGCCGACTTCGAGCAACGTCGAGCCCTGTCGCCTCAATCGGGGCACACCCAGGATGGTCGCAGAGCAATCTCGCAACCAATGGACCAATTGCTGGCAAGGGTCAACTCTCAACCATTCTCGGTTCGGTTGCTTCGCATCTTGGACAGAAGTCATCCAATGGTGCCCTGCCGACCCTCTACGGCGCGCTTGGGGCTGATGTTGAAGGAGGCGACTACGTTGGCCCGTCAGGCCTCATGGAGCTTTGGGGCAAGCCTCGTAAAGTTGAGCCATCGACGACGGCACGTGACCAAAGGCTTGCGGCTGCGTTATTCCAAAAGTCCGAAGAATTGACCGGAGTGACGTTTCCGTAACTTCTTCGTCTACGCAGGTTTTGGCTCGCGATGGAGCAAGAACGTGCCAGTAGCACGTGACGAAATTTGTCCATCAGCGTCGCGGACGGTTGCTTCACCGAAGGCAACCTGCTTGGTCATTCTGACCACTTCGCCTCGAAGCACATACGTTTGACCAAGATTTGCAGGACGCATGGTCTCGCACTTGAGTTCAAGCGTTGCTTTGGTTCGCTCCCTGCCAACCATGGCGGCATTGATGGCGAAGTTCATTGCTGCATCGAGCAGCAGGGAGTGGATGCCGGCTTGAGCGGTTCCGTGTGGGTTGCAAGCAAGTTCCGTAGGAGTGAATTCCCCATTCACCCAGCCAAGATCTTCGCCATCAACCCCATAGGCGCTGAAACTCCCGCCAACGAGTCCAATGATGGGCATCCCACCATCGCCAAGCCAACGATCCATGTTCTTTGCTTCGCTCATGGACACCACGCTACCGGCGACTGAGGGGCGTGCGGAGAGAAACCACTAGGTTGTGGGGGTCTCCGGTCGGGCTGTCCACCGGAAGAGGAAGGGATTCACCATGGTTGATGCAGTCATCGTCGACGCCGTTCGCACTCCAGGCGGCAAGCGCAATGGAAATCTCAAGGGGTGGCACCCAGTCGATCTCGCAGCAGAGACCCTCAAGGCCCTCCAAGAGCGCAATGGTTTTGACCCAGCAATTGTTGAAGATGTCTTCACTGGCTGCGTCATGCAGGTAGCCGAGCAATCCCTCAACGTTGGTCGCAACGCGGTGCTCGCAGCTGGATGGCCAGAGTCAGTTCCTGCAACCACGATTGACCGCCAGTGTGGTTCCTCCCAACAGTCGTTGCACTTCGCTGCGCAGGGCATCATGGCAGGCCAGTACGACGTGGTCGTCGCCAATGGCGTTGAAGCCATGAGTCGTGTGCCAATGGGCTCCTCGGTCGTCAAGGGAATGGGTTTTCCCTTCGGTCCAGCAATGTTCAATCGGTATGCCGCCATCAAGGGCAACTTCAATCAAGGCCTCGGCGCTGAGATGATTGCTGATCAGTGGGGTATTTCTCGTGAAGATCTCGACACCTACTCGGTCGAGTCACAGCGTCGTGCCGCGCAGGCAACCGCCGAAGGTCGTTTTGAGCGCGAAGTCATTCCTGTCGAAATTCGGGACGAAGAGGGCAAGGGAACCTGCGTCTTCGTGACCGCAGACGAAGGCATTCGTGAGTCGTCGCTCGAGAGTCTCGCAAAGCTCAAGCCCGCCTACAAGGAAGACGGAAAGGTCACGGCTGGAAACGCTTCTCAAATCACCGACGGCGCTTCAGCGATCCTCGTGATGAGTGACGCAAAGGCCAAGGAGATGGGCTACACCCCACGGGCTCGATTCCACGCGTTTGCCGTAGCCGGCGTTGACCCAGTCACCATGTTGACGGGCCCAATCCCTGCGACGCAGAAGGTGTTGGCGAAGGCCGGTATGACCATTGACGACATTGACCTGTTTGAGGTTAATGAAGCGTTTGCGTCAGTGGTGCTCGCCTGGCAAAAGGAGACCGGTGCTGACCTCTCGAAGGTCAATGTCAACGGTGGAGCAATTGCGCTCGGCCACCCACTCGGAGCTTCCGGTGCAAAGTTGATGGGCACCTTGCTCAACGAACTCGAGCGAACTGGTGGTCGATTCGGTCTGCTCACCATGTGTGAGGGTGGCGGCATGGCGAATGCCACCATCATCGAGCGCTTGGGCTAGTTCTCGCCAAACGTCGAACGTCACTGACGTTGTTGGAATGCCCGCACCGAAATGGTGGGGGCATTCTTTCGTTTGAGCGGCGTTTAGTGGTAGCGGGTGAGCATCCCAAAGCCAGCGCCCGAGACCCCGAGTCCAACCAGCAGATACCACGGCGTGTAGGAACCGGGCCAGAGGGTCATCCAGTTGCCAAGCATCACGAGCAGACCACCCACCAAAAGCGTGAGCGACACCTTCCCCCACCATGGTGGTGAGTGACGGACCTCATTCGGAATCGCTGCAGTCACGCGGCCAGATTCCTCCGGCGTCTTGTAGCGACCAACCTTGGTGTTGTGTTCTCCGCCTTTGGGAGTCACACGGCCTTTGTGGACAGGTTGCTTTGCCTTTGGGCTTCTTCGTGCCATGGAGCCAACGCTATCGGGCGCGAGGGGTCCCGAACTGACCGGTACCCTTGAAGGTCATGGGCCAGCGGGTAGTCATTGTCGATAACTACGACAGCTTCGTCTACAACCTTGTCCAAGAACTTGGTGAACTTGGTGCCGAGCCAATGGTCTTTCGCAATGATGCGATCACGGTCCCTGCACTTGCCGCGCTTCGGCCCGATGCCATCGTGATTTCTCCCGGGCCGGGTCGTCCGAGTAGCGCAGGTATTTCAGGAGACGTCATCCGTGATCTCGCTGGCGTCTTTCCAATCTTCGGTGTCTGCCTTGGTCATCAGACCATTGGTGAGGTCTTCGGAGGGGACGTGATTGCTGCGCCGACCCTCATGCACGGGAAGGTCTCCGAGATTCATCATCAAGGGCTAGGCGTCTTTGTGGACCTTCCGAAGCCGTTCACCGCAACTCGCTATCACTCACTGGTCGTTGACCCCAAGACCTTGCCCGACGTGCTCGAGGTAACGGCGACGACCATCGATGGCGTCATTATGGGACTTCGCCATCGAGAGTTCCCGATTGAGGGTGTGCAATTCCACCCTGAGTCGATCCTCTCCCCCATGGGGCCGAAGCTGCTTCAGAATTTTCTGAATCTCGCAGCAGCTGGCTAAGGATTCCTCAACAAACTTGAAGGAAGACCGTGGAGCCGTAAGGAACCGTGGCGCCGCTCGACAACGGCACGCCGCCATCGGTTGTGGCAACGCCACCGACGGTGTTGCTTGCGTACATCGAGCAGTCTCCGGTGAAAGTGCCAATGTTGGAACCTACGGTCAAGCCGAGTCCCGAGAGCGTCGTAATCGCCGTTCCGGTTGATTGTCCGTAGATTGAACTAGGAATGGTCACCTGACAAACCCCAGTCGAAATGGTGAGGTTGACGGCACTGCCTGTTGCGGCCTTCACCCCAGCACTTGGACTCGACGCCGAGACAAGCCCGGTGGCAATGGTGTTGGAACACGCCTGGGTGCTCGTCCCAACCGTGAATCCAGCGGAGGCAAGTGATGCCCCTGCATTGACCGGGGAGAGACCAAGAAGATTTGGCACTGTTGGCGTGACCACGATTGGAAGGTTCATTGTCACCGTCGATTTGGTCCAAACCGATGTTCCTGCTGTTGGAATCGTTGAGATGACGGAACCTTGAGGAAGCGGGGAAGGAACGTAGGCAATCGTCACCACCAAGCCAAGGGCTTGCAGCTGTGCGGTGGCGGCAGCTTGCGTGTAGCCACTGACGTCAGGGATGGTGACCTTTTTGACGTCTCCGGCGCTCAGTTCAAGGGTGATGACCGAACCTTCTGCTTGCTGACTTCCGATCTTGGGATCGGTCGCAGCGACGAGTCCGGCGGCAACGGTTGCCGACGGAACTGTTCCATGTTCGGGTCGCACCGAGAACCCAGCACCAATGAGCTGTGCCTCAGCTTGGTTGACCGTCAGCCCGGCAACATCTGGAACGGCAACCTTCTTGGTTGGACTGCTCGAGAAGGCGAACGCGAGCGAGGCAATCACCACAGCTACGAGCAGAAGCAACAGCGTGGGAACGAGCCATCCCGGTCGCTTCTTCTTTGCTGGCGGCATTGCATAGGGACGGCCACCAACGGGAATTGATGCGGTGCCAGGGTCCGACGCAAGGGCTGCTGCTCCATCCATGGTGGTGATGGCAGCGACTTCGCCTGTTGGAACAAGTGAGAGCGCGCGGGTTTCCGCGACCACGGGCTGGCCTTCGTTGAAGCGAAGGAGGTCATTGCGAAAGTCTTCAGCAGATTGGTAGCGATCGGAAGGAGACTTGGCCATTGCCATGGCGATGATGGCCTCGAGGGCAACGGGAACGCCTGGGTTGACCTCCCGAGCAAGTGGTGCAGTTTCCCGCACGTGTTTCGAGGCGACGACAACGGGAGATTCCCCAACGAATGGAGTCCGCCCTGTCACCATCTCAAAGAGCACCACGCCGAGCGAGTAGAGGTCGCTCCGAGCATCGACGGTGAGGCCTTCAGCTTGCTCTGGGCTGAAGTAGGCAGCTGTGCCCATGACCGAGCCGGCTTGGGTCAAGTTGTCTTCAGTATTCACCGCACGAGCAATGCCGAAGTCAGTGACTTTCACTTCGCCAGAAGCGGTGAGCAGGATGTTTCCAGGCTTCACATCGCGGTGAACCACACCACGGCGATGTGCGTAGGCGAGCCCTGCGGCGACTTTCGCGGCAATGCCAGCCGCTTCCGTAGGGTGGAGCCGCGTTGACTGGCGAAGCATGGTCGAGAGCGAGCGCCCCTCGACGTATTCCATGACAATGAAGTACGAGCCTTGGTCCTCGCCCCAGTCAAAGACTTGAACAATGTTTGGATGAGCGAGGTTTGCAGCTGCTTGCGCTTCACGACGGAAACGCTCAACAAACGCGAGATCAACACTGAGTTCAGGGAACAGCACCTTGAGGGCAACTGGGCGATCAAGGAGACGGTCATGCGCCAAATACACCTGTGCCATGCCGCCACGTGCAATGAGGTGGGTGAGCTCATAGCGCTCGGAGAAAACTCGAGGTTGTGCGACTGGTTCCATCAGAGAACGAGCCTACGACACGCCATTGCGGTGAGAGCACACTGCGACGTCAACCCCATCATGATGGGCACGTGGCTGAGGTGTTGGTCACTGGCTGGTGCTGTTGGTAGGCAATTGCCCCGAGCATCATGCAGCGAATCACTGGTCCGGCAACTGCTGCTCCAGTTGCTGATATTGGCTGGAAAGGGAGGACGACAGCAATCGCCACCGTTGGGCTGGGATTAGGTCCGAAGGCAATCAGCCAGTCATGGGTATTGGTAATGACCGGGTAGCCAACCTGAGCCGTTCCGGTCTTTGCTGCAACGTTGAGATAGCCAGGGAAAACGCCGGCGGCAGTTCCATAACTGGCGACATTCTCCATGATGCCCGTCAAGGTCAGGGAATTCGCCTTGGTCATTGCTCTTGTCCATGCTTTCGGCTTCCAGTGGTAGACCGAATTTCCGTTTTGATCGCGAATCTGACTGACAAGGTGTGGCGCCATGACGACCCCACCGTTTGCGACCCCAGCCACAATGAGTGCGTTCTGAAGCGCGGTTGCGCGGACGTTTTGCTGGCCAATAGCTGAGTAGGCCTGCGAAGGTGCGTTATTGGTGAGTTCTGCTTCAGTCGGAAATGCCGACGTTGCGACGCCCGGTAGATCCAAGGGGGAGGGCTGGTTATAGCCAAAGTCATGTGCTTCCGTCGCAAGGTTGTGTGCCCCAAGGTCTAGACCCATATTGGCAAATCCAGTGTCACAAGATGGCGGGAGCATGATGGCGAGGCTTCCACCACAACCTCCAAAGCCAAAGTTATGGAGTTGCTTGGTGGTTTGAGGAATGTCGAGTGCTGTCGTGTACGGGTAGATCTTGTTGACCAGCGGAGGATCGAGTTCGAAGGCCGCCGCAGAGGTCACGACCTTGGACGTCGATCCAGGCGCAAACGTGTACTGGTAGGCGAGCGAGGCGAGCGCAGAAAAGTGGTGGACATTGCAGGTCCGACAGGTGGCGGCCTTCCAAGCCGCTTCCTCAACTGTTCGGTCTTGTGACACCAGCGGTGTTGGGTTGTAGGTGGGGTTGGAATACATCGACAAGATCGCACCATTGCGGGGATCAAGTACCACGACCGCACCATCTCGGCCTGCCAATTGTTTGGCCGCGAGGCGCTGGAGGTCCGTCGAGAGCGTTGTGGTGATGGTGTCAGTGCCGCGCACCGGCATGATGAGTTGTCCGAGGCTCTGCGGTTCAAGCGCGTGCGCGGTGAGGTGGCTGTTGTAGAAACCCTCAAGGCCGTAGCGGCCGTAGACAGGTGAGTCGATGCCAACGATCTGCGAGGCCAAATACCCAAAGGGGTAGATCCGTTGGTAGATGCCACTCGGCAACTTGGTCGACGTGGCGAGCACCCCACCCGTGCTCGAGAGAATCTCGCCTCGAGGATTCATGAGCTCGTTGGTGACCGCACGTGGGTTATACGACGAGGCATTGAGTTTCGGTGCTTGAAGAACTTGGATATTGACCAACTGGACGATGACTAACAAGAACAGCAGTGACATGACAACAGCAAGAGCTTGGATTCGGCGGCCCATGGTTATCCCGCCGGGACGGTTGTTGGGACCGTTGTGGTTGGGACCGTTGTGGCGATCGTGGTTGACGTGGTGGTCGCTGGAAGTGTCGAGACGGTCGTGGCTGGCACCGTCGTTGTTGCGTAGGTCTGCGGCACCCAGGCATACGTAGTAGTCGTCGTCGTAGTTGGCAAACTTGCCCCTGGGTTCATTGCGGCTTGATATTCCTCTTTGAGATTGGCAATGAAGGAGCGTGCTGCCTTGATTGACGGCTCTGGGACGCCGCTTTGAAGGTCGCGCAGACGGGACGTGAGGATCTGCTTGGTCGTGGTTGAAGTTGTTTCAACGAGAACTGGCGAGACCCAGAGTGTTCCCCCAGGCTGACCTTGAAGGATGGTGAGGTGGGTTCCGTCGGTTGAAACGAAATACTGCGTCGATGCAAACCACCCAACGAAGCGGTAACCACCGTAGGTAAGACCGAGCACCAACAACAAGAACGCAAGCGTTCGAATGGTGATGAGTCGAGGGCGCCGAATTGATGCCTCAACCGCTCCGCCGCTCGCGGTTGCCGCCGCCGCTGCAGCTTTGCGTTTTGCTTCTGGAGCGCTAGAGGGTGGCATCGAGGCTTGTGCACTGGGATCGTTGTCGACCGCATCGACGATCGACGTCGCACCGGCACCGCCCGCAGCCATTGCGCCAAACGCAGTAACCGATCCAGTGAGGTCACTCACGTCTTCGGCGACTGGAAGGTCGGTGGCAAGTGGAGCAATCGCTTCGAGGTCACGGGTCTCGGCACCATCGTCGCCAACGAGTACGTCAACGATGAGGACGGTGACATTGTCACGAGCGCCATGTTCGTTCGCCTCGTTCACGAGCGCAGTGGCGGCGAGTGTTGGATCAAGCTCAGTTTCGAGGATTGCCGACATCCGTTCAGCCGTTACCTCGTTGGAAAGCCCGTCACTGCAGAGCAGGAGTCGGTCGCCGGCTGCAAGAGGAAGGAGGAGGATCTCGACGTCCACCGCAGGGTCCACACCAAGAGCTCTCGTCAACATGTGCCGTTGAGGGTGGCGTGCGGCCGCTGCTGGAGTCAATTCACCATGTCGAACGAGTTCGCTCGCGACCGAGTGGTCATTGGTCAACAGCCGGAGTTGCCCATTGGCGAAGAGGTAGCAACGCGAGTCTCCGACGTGTGCGATCGCGACTTGATCGCCGTCTGGCCCCGTCACCGGAGCCATCGCCGTCAAGGTTGTTCCCATGCCTGCATAGGAGAGGTCATTGAGGCTCGCCAGGTAGACCGCGCTATTTGCCGTTTCTATTCCTTGCTGGAGGGCTTCGACCGTTGGGTTGCCGGTTGAAAAGTCCTTCACCAAGGTGTCAATGGCGATCCTGCTCGCGACATCACCTGCTGCAGCTCCGCCCATGCCATCGGCAACAGCACAGAGCACCATTGACTCATAGGCAGTGTCTTGATTGACTGACCTGACCATGCCCGCGTGGCTGACAGCGCCAGTTCGAAACAAGATCATCGGCTGACCTCGAAGATCGTCTCACCGACCTGGATCCGGTCGCCCCTCTTCACCTTGGTGGATCCTTCGATCCGCTCGTCATTGACCCACACACCGTTGGTTGATCCAAGGTCATCAATGACGACCGTGTCACCACTTCGAGAGAGTTGGGCATGCTTTACGCTCGCGAATTGGTCATAGGCGAGGTTGACGTCACACTCAGCGGAGCGACCAATCGTGAGTGGGCCATTGAGCGGGAAGCGTTCTCCAGCTGCATCTTCCGGCTCTTTGACCGTGAGATACAGCCACTGCTTCTTCGTGCCGCTCGTGGCAGCTACCCGACCCTGCTTCTTCTCTCGAATTGGCGGCTTGGCCTCAACAAGAATGGCTCGAATCACTCGAAGA
>CAIQUD010000068.1 GCA_903874965.1 uncultured Actinomycetes bacterium
ATGGTTGTGGCTCCAGAAGTAGCCGAGCTCTATCCAACTTGGCCGAATGATCCTGAGACGACTGTCTCGGTCGGTCGGCTCGGCACCCTGTTTGAAGGAGCCTCTCGTCCTGGTCACTTCAGCGGCGTGGCGACCATTGTCACCATGCTGCATCAGGCAATCCGTCCCACGCACGCCTACTACGGCGAAAAGGATTTCCAGCAACTCACCATCCTCCGCCAGGTCGCCGCAGATCTCTGGTCGGGAGTTGAGATTGAAGGATGTCCAATTCTTCGCGAAGACGACGGCCTGGCGATGTCAAGCCGCAATGTTCGCCTCTCCAGTGAAGCGAGAGTCGCCGCTCGTGTTCTCTCAACGAGTCTCGCCGCCGCAGCGCAGGCGGTTGCCGAGAATCCTGAGCTTGCCGTTTCGGACCTCGAAGACTTAGTGCTTCAAGTGCTTCGTTCGGGAGGAGAACTGGTGGAGCCTGACTACGCTGTCGTCGTCGACGCGTCGACGCTGGAACGGTGGAACGGTCGATTAGTTCTCGGCCGAGTTCGCCTTCTGGTGGCGGCCGTTGTCGGCGGAGTTCGGCTGCTCGACAATGCCGATCTCATGCCACTGCCGTCCTCAACGAAGTGAGCGCATCTATGCCAGCCGAACAGAAGCACTTCGATGTCCTGGTGCTCGGCAGCGGCGTGGCAGGTCTGTCTGCCGCGGTTCGCCTCGCTGGGCCGACCGGCGGTGGCCTCTCGGTTTGCATTGTGACCAAAGGTGAGCTTTCGCAGTCCGCGACCTCGTGGGCGCAAGGTGGGGTTGCTGCGGTCCTTGGCGGCGACGAAGACTCGACTGACCTTCACCTCGCCGACACGCTTGCCGCCGGTGCGGGACTCTGTGACGTTGACGCCGTTCGGGTCCTCGTTGATGAGGGACCGCTCTGCGTGCAGGAACTCATCGCCCTCGGTGCCGAATTCGACCGTGAGACTTCTGGGCATCTGAGCCTCGCAAGAGAAGGGGGCCACTCGAAGGCACGCGTCGTCCACGCTGGTGGTGCGGCGACCGGTTATGAAGTTGAGCGAGCCCTCGTTGACGCAATTCGGGCTTCGGCGTCAGCGATCTACGAGCACGTCTTTGCCCTCGACTTGCTTGTTGAGAAGAACTCTTGCGTTGGTGTCCGTGTGCTCGATCAAGGCGAGGTCCTCGAGCTCCGAGCTGACCACACGATTCTTGCGACGGGTGGTGCCGGTCAGGTCTTCGCCGTGACGACCAACCCGAGCGAAGCAACTGGAGATGGACTTGCCATGGCAATGAGGGCCAAGGTTGCAGTTGCTGACGTCGAATTCATGCAGTTCCATCCAACTGCGCTCCACCATCCAGCCATGCCCCGACCACTCTTGTCCGAAGCCCTCCGGGGCCACGGAGCGATTCTCCGAGACCAAAAAGGCGAGCAATTCGTTGATGAGTTGGCACCTCGTGATGTGGTGTCTCGGGCAATGGCCGCGAGGATGGCGGAGGAAGGCAGCGACCACCTTTGGCTCGATGCAACAGGGCTCGAGCAGTTCTCTCGGCGCTTTCCAACGCTTGCTGCTTCGCTCAAGGCCATTGAACTTGACCCTGCGGTTTCGTGGATCCCGATCGCACCGGCTGCGCATCATCTGGCCGGTGGGGTCATGACTGACCTCGACGGCGCAACCTCGCTGGAAGGCCTTTCAGCTGCTGGCGAGGTGGCCTGTTCAGGAGTTCATGGAGCCAACCGACTGGCGTCCAATTCTCTGCTTGAAGGCATGGTCTTCGGTGCACGAGTTGCCGATCGAATCCTTCACGGAGGCAACCACGCGGAGCCAACCGGTGTCATGGTGAGCCTCCTCCAACCAGAAGAAGCAGAGATCCCAGCGACGATTCTCCGACTCCCTGCTTCCACCCGTCCTGACACGCTTCAGGGGGATGGTCAGTTGGATGTCGCAGCCCTGAGAGAGCGACTGCAACGCGCCATGACGCACGGAGCTGGGGTGGTCCGAACCGAAACCTCGCTTCGTCAAGCCCAAGCAACGGTGGAGCAAATCGACGCAGAACTCCGAGCACATGGTCGAACGGAAGCAGCGACGGTGGAGTTGTGCAATTTGCTGACAGTTGCTCGCGGACTCCTGATGGCAGCAATTTCTCGCACCGAGAGCAGAGGGAACCACGCCCGGGCCGAGTACTTGTCCGCAGATCCCACATGGCGAAGGCGGCAGATTCTCGAAGAGGATGAGGCGTGATCGGTCCAGTTGGCCCTGAGGAGTTTCAACGAGCAGTTGACGAGGCGGTGCGAAGCGCCTTACGCGAAGACCTCGATGAACGCGGTGACGTGACGGCCGCCCTCGTGAGCGAGGACGCCATGGGCACCTTGCGAATCGTTGGTCGCGAAGAAGGAATCGTCGCTGGCACAGCCTGTGCGATTGCTGCGTTCCGCCAGGTCGATTCCTCGCTCATCATTGACTGGAAATGTCCCGACGGGACGGTCATTGCGCGGGGATCGGTGATTGCTGAAATCAACGGGTCCTTCCGTTCAATCCTGACGGCTGAGCGAACGGCGCTCAATTTTCTTGGCCACCTGTCTGGCATTGCGACGACGACCGCACGTTTCGTTGCGGTGGTCTCGTCTCGAAACCCGAATTGCGTGGTCCTCGACACAAGGAAAACCACGCCGCTCCTGCGAGTTCTTGAAAAGGCAGCCGTTGTTGCAGGAGGAGGGGTCAATCACCGATTTGGTCTCTCTGATGCCATCCTCATCAAGGACAACCACTTGGGTGCCATGTCGATTACTGAAGGCGTCGAGCGGTCGCGGGTACTCCATCCATCCCTCGCTATTGAGGTCGAGTGCGACACCACTGATCAGGCACTTGAAGCAGTCGCTGCCGGCGCTGAAGCCGTATTGCTCGACAACATGGATGCAGCAACCGTTGCGTCTTCGGTCGCAGCAATTCGAGCCGCCGGAGGGACCACTACTCGTATTGAAGTCTCAGGCGGCGTGACGCTCGACACCGCGGGAGATCTGGCGGCGGCGGGTGCGGACTGCATTTCTGTTGGGGCACTGACCCATTCGTCGGTGGTCATTGACTTCGGTCTCGATCTCGTCCGAGACACCCCCACCAACTGAGGGAGAATGTCACATGCTCGTAAGCATTGATGTCGGCAATACCGAAACTGTGATCGGCCTCTACCGAGAGGATGGCGACGCAACGCTTCGCCCCGAAGGAGCAGTTGGTTATGGTCTCGCTTCCTCCAAAGAAGCAGAACGCGGACTCACCCACCACTGGCGCCTATCAACCGTGCCGACCCGAACACCCGACGAACACGCAGTCCTCCTTGCTCAACTCCTTGATCTTGAGGGAATGGAACTCGACTCGACGGCAACGGGTATTGCGATCTGCTCATCGGTTCCCTCCGTGACGACGTCGCTTCGGCGCATGGCTGACCGTTGGTTTCGAGACATCCCGTGCCTCGTCGTTGGCCCGGGCGTGAAGACGGGCATGGCGGTTCGCTACGACAATCCAAAAGAAGTTGGTGCGGACCGGATCACTGACGCCGTTGGTGCCTTTGATCTCTACGGGGGTCCGACCATTGTTGTTGACCTCGGAACGGCGACGACGATTGAAGTCATCAGTGCGGAAGGTGAGTACTTGGGAGGCGCGATCTCTCCAGGAGTTGCCATCAGCCTTGAAGCGCTCTACAGCCATGCTGCGGCACTTCGCTCGGTCGAGCTCGTCAAGCCTCGGACCGTCATTGGCCGGTCGACTGCCGAGTCCATTCAGTCTGGAGTCCTATTCGGTTCCGCGGCAATGATCGATGGCATGTGCGCCCGAGTGGTTGAAGAAATTGGCGAGGCAACCGTCGTCGCAACCGGTGGTCTCTCGACGCTGATCGCCCCATTCTCGTCAGCAATTGATCACGTAGAACCATGGCTCACCCTTCACGGGCTTCGCTGCATCTATGAGTACAACGAGCAGGGAGCCTGAAGTGTCTATTCCGTATCGGTTCGACAAAGACACGAACGCCGGAACACTCGCTCAAGGGTTTACCGATCTCGAACCCGGTGCTGCTTCAGGCGTCATCGTCACTGTTGCCGGACGAATCATGCTCAATCGCCCTCAAGGCAAGTTGAGTTTCGCCACACTTCGCGATGAAACCGGCGAAGTCCAACTCTTTGGACTGGCATCTCGAACCACTGACTTCGAAGGTCTGACCAAGGTCAACCTTGGTGACTGGGTTGGTGCCAAGGGTGAAGTGGTTCGGACTCGTCGCGGAGAGCTGTCCGTCCAAGTTGACGAGTGGACACTCTTGGCTGAAGCCCGTCGCAGTTTTGGGGACAAGTGGCGAGGGGTGACCGATCACGATCTTCGCTATCGCCAGCGGGAAGTCGACCTGTGGGCAAATCCGCAGGTGCGCACCAACTTGCAGCTTCGATCAAAGATCGTGCAGTCCATGCGCCAGCGACTTTGGGCTGATGGGTACACCGAGGTCGAGACGCCGATCCTCCACCCAATTCCAGGTGGGGCAATTGCCAAGCCCTTTACGACGCACCACAACGCTCTCGACACCGAGTTCTACCTTCGAATTGCGCCAGAGCTGTACTTGAAGCGCCTCGTCATGGGTGGCTTTGAGAAGGTCTTCGAAATTGGGCGACTGTTCAGAAACGAAGGCATCAGCACCCGTCACAACCCGGAGTTCACGACCATCGAGCTCTATCGGGCCTATGCCGATTATGAGCAGATGATGGAACTCATTGAAGAGCTCGTTCAAGGCATTGCCATGGATGTGCTCGGAACAACAACGTTGATCTACCAAGACCGCGAACTCGATCTCTCTGCCCCTTGGCGACGTGCCACGATCACTGAGCTCATCAAAGAGGCAACGGGCAAGACCTTCACCGTGCACAGTGATCGAGCAGAACTGGTTGCCGCCCTCAGCGAGGCGGGCGTAACGGCTCAAGACGGATGGGGGGAAGGTCGACTCCTCACTGAACTCTTTGAAGCAACCGCTGAAGCAGATCTCTGGCAGCCGACCTTCGTGCTGCATCACCCAAAGGAAGTGTCGCCACTCTCACGAAGTCATCGAGACGACCCGGCCATCACCGAGCGCTTCGAAGCCTTCGTGGCCGGACGAGAACTCGTCAATGGATTTTCCGAGTTGGTCGACCCAGATGAC
>CAIQUD010000069.1 GCA_903874965.1 uncultured Actinomycetes bacterium
CCGTCTTCATAATCCGGTCGACCACAATCTCCATGCCCGCAAGTTTCTGATCGCAATAGTCGTCAGCTTCATGGCGAAGGCGTCGAGCCTCTTCCTTTGCCGCCTCAATGATTTCTTCAGCCCGACGGTCAGCTTGGCGAACTACTTCGGTCTTGGCAATCATCTGCTCGGCCTGGGCACGAACGTCTTCGAGAAGTCGCTTGGCTTCTCGCTCTTTGCCTTCCATGAATGCTTCACGCTCACGGAGCATCCGACGAGCCTCTTGGAGTTCACCCGGGAGCGAGTCTTGAGCGTGATGGAGCAGTTCTAAGAGCTCACCGCGCTGCAGCATCACCGATGAGGAGAGTGGAACTTGCTTTGCTCGTTCAACTTCAAGGATTGCAGCAGAAATGGCCGACTCCGCGTCGAGCGGTTCGGGCTCGTATCGCTCGTCCTCGTACTCTTCGTCGTCTTCAGCTTCAACATCAAAGAAGTCACTCACGCTCGATCCTCCTTGAAGCGTTCGATAAGTCGCGTATTGACTGATGGCGGGACGAATGCCGATACCGACCCGCCATAGCGAGCCACTTCTCGCAAGAGTTTCGATGCAATGAATGAGTGGCTCGAAGATGTGGGAATGAACACGGTTTCAATTCCCGAAAGAGAGCGGTTCATCTGCGCCATCTGCAGTTCATTCTCAAAGTCCGAAACAGCGCGCAAGCCCTTGACGATGGCGGTTGCACCAACGTCCTTCGCTACCGTCACGACCAACGTTGAGACCGACACCACGCGAACGCATCCAAGATGCGCTGTCGCCTCAAGGAGCATCTCTTTTCGCTCTTCGAGATCAAACAATGACTCGGACTTCTGAGGGTTGCGAACGGCAGCAACCACCACTTCATCGAACAACTTCGCCGCTACCTCGACCACTTCAAGGTGGCCATTATGAAATGGGTCAAAAGAACCCGGGAACAGGGCGGTCTTCATGAGGCTGCCTCCGACGTCTCAGGTTCAAGCACGGTCACGAGCGTAGTTCCGTAGGCCTTGGATTTGGTGATGGTCCAGCCGGAGAGTTCCGGAAGAGGCCGACCGCTCTCACACACCACCATTTGAGCGGGAAATCCATCAAGGAGTGCAGCCCAGTCGGTGAAGTCGTATGGCGGGTCCGCCAGGACCAAATCAACCGGACTCGAAGGTCTCCAGCCTGGCAAGGTCGCTCGGTAGCGTGCCGTTGTTGACAGGTCGAGGCCGACGCCGACGAGATTCTCTTCTGCCGACTTGAGCGCTCGAACCGCATCGTCGACGAAGGTCACGTGCCGAGCACCCCGTGACAGCGCTTCGATGCCAAGCGCACCTGTCCCACAGAACAAATCAATCACGGTCGCATCAACGACGCCACCAAGTGAGAAGAGCATGTCAAACATGGACTCCTTCACGCGGTCACTTGTTGGGCGCACTCCCTTTGGAACTTCCGCCTTCAACTTTCGTCCCCGGGCCACGCCGCTGATCACCCGCATAGTCGCAATCTACTAATTGCAGGTCTCTGCAAACACCAAACGACGTTTCGACATGATTGGCCTTCGAACGCGCACCAAGGTAGAGCGATTCAACTTTTGAAGAGGAAATCTGCCTCGTCCTCATCAAGCAACGATCGAAGTTCGTCAGCGAGTTCTGGAAGGCCAGCCAAAAACGGGTACTCCTCTACGAGTTCTTCAGCGACACTGCGTGCTGTCACGAGAAGGTCCTTGTCTCTCGTGAGCGATGCCAAGCGAAGGTCACTCATGCCATTTTGGCGAGCACCAAGAATCGTTCCCCCGCCGCGAACTTCGAGGTCAACTTCGGCCAAGTAGAAGCCATCGGTTGATGCCTCGACCGCGGCAAGACGCTTCGTTGCGTCGAGGTTGGATGCTTCGCCGAGAAGAAAACACATGCTTGGGTGCTTGCCTCTACCAACTCGACCTCGGAGTTGGTGGAGTTGGGCAATCCCAAATCGAGCTGCGTCCTCAATCACCATGACCGTGGCATTCGGTACATCAACGCCAACCTCAATTACGGTGGTCGCAACGAGGACATCGAGATCCCCGGAACGGAACTGCTCCATCACCTCGCGGCGAAGTTCGGACTTCATTTGACCGTGAAGCAGTCCAAGCCGAAGTCCTTGCAAAGGTCCATGAGCGAGTCGTTCAACTTCGTTGGTGACGGCTACAGCTTCAACCTTCGATGAACCTTCAACGAGAGGACACACCACATAGGCCTGACGTCCAGCTGCCACCTCTGTTCGCACCTTGGCCCAGGCCGCTTCGGCCAACAGTTCGGTCGATGCCCAGGTCGTCGTGATTGGGAGGCGACCGGCTGGAAGCGCGTCAATGACGCTTACGTCGAGGTCACCAAACAAGACCATTGCCGCAGTACGAGGGATTGGTGTTGCCGTCATGACCAACAAATCTGGATCGTGCGTACCGCCCGATTTCTCCTTCAGCGCGGCACGCTGTTCAACCCCAAATCGATGCTGCTCATCAATGACGGCGAGGCCAAGTGACCGAAATTCAACTGCTTCTGTGAGCAACGCGTGGGTTCCTACAACCAGATCAATTGTCCCGGCAGCGAGTCCCTCGAGCACTCTTCGTCGTTCTTTCGCTGCGGTCTTTCCGGTGAGGAGCGCAATCGAAAAGGGCCGCTCATGAAGCAAGTCATCTCGACGTTCGACGATCAAACCCTGACAGAAGTGTGCAAGCGAGGCAACGTGTTGTTCTGCAAGCACTTCGGTCGGCACCATCATGGCGCCTTGATGTCCAGAATCGACCACGGCAAGCATCGCAAGAAGCGCCACGATGGTCTTTCCCGACCCAACATCTCCCTGCAAGAGCCGGTGCATGGGAAGGGGTCCAGCGAGATCACCCGAGATCTCCCCCACCACCCGTTGTTGGGCATTCGTGAGCGGGAACGAAAGTTTTGACAACAGTTGCCCAACCAATGATTGAGCTGTGCTCGCCTGAAGGTCGATGGGTTGGTGCTGCATTCCTCTCGACTCGCGTCGAACGACGGCACGGCGAATGACGAGAGCCAGCTGAAGGCGAAGGAGTTCGTCAAAGGCGAGACGACTCCGAGCCGTTGCGACCTCAGCTTCACTTTCAGGGCGATGAATCTGCCGGAATGCTTCAGTCCTCGGGAGGAGGTCGAGTCGTTGTCGAATCGTCTCAGGGAGTGGATCAGCGAGTTCTCCCGCTCGACGTAGCGCCTCACTGATCAGATCACTGAGGTCATACGACGTCAGCCTGACCTTGGAGCTCATTGGGTACACGGGAACGATCCGGAGCATCTTGTCGGACTCAACAGTCGCACCGTCATGAGCAACCACATCAACAACAGGGTTCGCCATTTGCCGAGTTCCCCGATAGGAGTTGATTTTCCCGAAGAACAAGCCAAGCGTGCCGCTTCGAAGTTGGTTCACTCGCCATGGCTGGTTGAAAAACACGAGATCGAGTTGACCCGATTCGTCAACCACCGTCACGTCAACAATGCGCTTTCCGCCTCGTGTTGGTCGTGACGAACTGGCCGTCACCTTGGCGAGAATGGTGACCTCATCGCCAATGGCGGTATCGGCGACGTCCAATTTGCGAGTTCGGTCGAGATACCGCCTTGGATAGGTCGTGACGAGATCAAGGATCGAAGCAATTTCCAAAGAGCGAAGCGCTTTGGCCTTTGCTGGCGTCGCCGACTTCAGTACCTCAACCTCGAGTGCGGCCAATTGGCCAAGGCGACGTCGAGGCGGCGATCCATCATCGGCGCCTCCTGCGCCCGCTGTCACTCGATGCCGAAGAGGTACGGGTACAGCGGCTGACCACCATGGTGCACCTCGGTCTCGACGTCAGGTCGCTCGGCATGGAGCCACTCAGTAATTCGTCGAGTCGTCGCCGCCGAAGATCCGTCCCCTTCAATGATGGTCACGAGATCGTGATCGTCAGTAACCAAGACTTCGAGGAGTCGGCATGATGCTTCTCCAAGCGTTTCGGCAATTGAGCAAATGCCTTCACGGCTGAGACCAATCCAGTCCCCAACCTTCACCTCGCCGGCATCAACCGTCGTGTCTCTGACCGCCTGAGTTACTTCTGCGGCGATGACGCCGGCCGCGCTCTGTGCCATAGCGACACGGTTCTCTTCGGCAGATGCTGCGGGGTCGTAGGCAAGGAGTGCTGCGAAACCTTCGACAATTGATGAGGTCGGTACAACCGTCACCGTCTTTGCCGAAAGCTCATCGACTCGTTCCGCCACGGGACGAATGTTCTTGTTATTTGGCAAGAGGACAATCTCAAGACTCCGCAGATTGTCCGCAGCAGCCACAAGCTCTTCGGTCGAAGGGTTCATTGATTGACCACCAATGACCAATCGCTCGACACCAAGCGACTTGAAAATTCGACCGACGCCGTCGCCTGAGACCACGGCGACAACTGCCGTTCGTGGTGCCGGACCTGAGGCAATTGGCGAGCCAACTTCAGCGTTTTCCGTAACCCATCGTTCTTCAACGACTTGTTCTTGCAAGTCGGTGACTCGAATCTGTCGAGGGCGACCTGCGTCCATTGCCGCTTCGATCGAGGCGCCGATGTCATCAGTGTGGATGTGGCAGTTCCAAATGCCTTCGCCACCAACCACCACAATCGAGTCACCAATTCCGGCCCAAACATCCTTGAACGCCGGAATCTTCTCGTCTTTTGCTTCGAGGAGATACATGACCTCGTAGCGGAGATCAGAAATATCTCCCCCTTCGCCGTGAGCCCCGTGAGCGATTTCGGCGACTTGGATTGACTCGACGTCTGGGGGAATTGGTAAGGCCCGACCATCGAGGTGGTGGAGCAACGCATCGAAGAACAAGAGGTAGCCGGTGCCTCCGGAGTCCACGACACCGGCCTGCTTCAGCTGTGGGAGTTGCTCGGGGGTGTACTCGAGCGCAATTGCCGCCGCTCCGTGAGCGGCTTCAGCGACGGCGAGGAGTGACGCTCCATTGTCCGATGCCCCTTGAGCACCCTCACCTGCGGCCTTTGCCACCGAGAGGATGGTCCCCTCAACGGGACGAACGACAGCTTGCCTGGCAAGTTTGTCCGCATGCACAAGCGCACCGGCCAAGGTCGCACCATCAATGAGTTCAACGCCGCTGAAGCGCTCGGTGAATCCACGAAGCAACTGGGAGAGAATCACCCCAGAGTTTCCGCGAGCGCCCATGAGTGACGCATGGCTCACCGCCTTGCAGACCACTTCCATTGA
Organism: uncultured Actinomycetes bacterium; assembly: GCA_903874965.1. Classification (GTDB taxonomy): domain Bacteria; phylum Actinomycetota; class Acidimicrobiia; order Acidimicrobiales; family RAAP-2; genus CAIQEU01. The sequence goes on from CAIQUD010000069.1 coordinate 5,239, forward strand.
GGAATTCTCGGGAACCGCCTCAAGTTCCTTGGCGACTGACTCAAGCGTCAGGGCCATATTGGTTCCGGTGTCACCATCGGGGACTGGATAGACATTCAGTCGATTGACGACTTGCTGATGGCTCCTGAGGAGGTCACGGTAGGTGACCATCACCGTGAGGACTTCGTTGGCATCGAGGGTCTCGTAGGGCGGCATTGGCAGCGATGCTAACCTTTCAACGGTTCGACGGCGGGCACGTGTGTCCGAGCGTCCCCCACTCGGGCCTTGAGAAGGAGATTTGTTATGGCTGCTGTCTGTGAACTCTGCGGGAAGAAGCCGTCATTCGGCAAGAGCATCTCCCACTCCCACGTCCGGACGAACCGACGTTGGAATCCAAACATCCAAAAGATCCGCGCAATGATCGATGGCTCGCCAACGCGCGTCAATGCCTGCACGTCATGCATCCGCGCCGGCAAGGTGACCAAGCCTGCGCCACGCGTGATTCCTGCGTCGAAGTAGATCACTTAGTGCCTCCACCCGGAGGCTTCGAAGGTTCGATCACCAAGTAACCGATCCTCCACTTGGCTACTGCACGTCCCAATCCTGATGGGAGCACGGAGTCCGAGTGCGGAAAACGTTGCCTCCAGGATGTCCGGAGCATTGGTAGCGATGAGGAGTTCGTAGTCGTCGCCCCCACCAAGCGCTTCAGTTTCAGATGCCAACGGAGCGCATGGGACCGATGTGAGGCGAATACCTACGTTTGAACTTCGAGCAAACCGGTCGAGATCAATTCCCAGCCCATCGGAAAGATCACACATCGCGCTGACGCCAGCCGACCGGGCAGCCAAACCTTCCGCCAATCTCGGAACTGGCCGAGCGTGGGCGTTGATCGCAGCACCCACCGAGTCATCAGCTCCCTTTGCCCCACTTCGGAGGAGCCTCAGCCCTGCTGCCGCCGAACCAAGTGGTCCGGTTACGTAGAGCGCATCTTCGGGAGAAGCTCCAGATCGAGTGACCGAGCCGAGGCCATGATCGTCACCGAGGACCGTTACGGAGACCGACCAAAGGGGGCCACGAGAGAGATCGCCGCCAAGGACAGGGCACGATGCTTCGAGGGCCGCAGCAATAACGCCGTCATAGAGACCATCCAAATCATCAAGATTTGGCGTTACGACGCTGAGGAGCATGCCAATTGGTGAAACCCCCATTCCAG
>CAIQUD010000070.1 GCA_903874965.1 uncultured Actinomycetes bacterium
CGCCAAAATGGGTTCGTCCATGGTCGTTCTCGGCAACACCTTGGACGAGGGTGGATGCGTTCAACTACCTCGCAATCGCCAGCAGCGGCCGCCATGTAGCACCCTGTGATCCAAAGATTCAGATCCTTATCCCAGGCGCGCACTTCTGCGGCACCGCAGGGTGGTTGCCTGGCTATCCCTACCTGTTGAGGGCTACGGGTTCGCTGTTCTCCGTGAGTTACGACGTTGCCGGTGTGGTGTTGTCAAACCTCGCGGCGCTCGCGGTGTTCATGGTGCTTTGGCGAGGACTGCTCTGGAAAAAGCCTCCGATGAAGGCGCTCTTGGTGCTTGGCCTCCTTGCGAGCTTTCCTGGTGCGGTCTACGCAGTCGCCGTGTTTCCAATCTCGATGGCCACACTCGGCATCGCGGTTTCGATTGTGAGTTTCAAGCAAGGTCGTCCTCTCCTCGCGGTCCTTGGGATGACCCTTGCGACCTTCACCTATCCGTCGGCGATCTATGCGTTGCCAGCGTTGTTCTTGGCACTCTGGTGGACGCTCGAACGAGATGCTTCAGCGTCACGAAAGGTGGGTCGTCTCGCGTTGGGCGGCATTGCCGTTCTTCCCTATGTGGCGCTCGTGGTGCACGATGAACTCGTCTTTCATCGTTGGAATCTCTATCTGGAGATGCAACGTGGAGCTGGATCAACGCTGCTTCCCCCGAAGAATCCAATCGCACTCATTTGGCACCTTGTCGTCAAACAAGACACCCTGACGCAAATCCTCCAAGGTAGAAGCGCAGCACATTGGATCGCACTCCAGTTTCTCGTGGCGACAGGTCTAGCCGTCGGTGCTGGTTTGCTGCTTTGGAGATCGCGTCATCACCAGCTCGAGTTGTTTCAAGAGGCGTATCCGGTTCTTCTCGGTATTTCGATTTGGCTGGGTGTGTTCCTCAGCGGAGTAGGCGGTGGTTGGTATCGAAGCATCGCTTTGGCGGCTCCACTCGTCTTGATTGGGGTCAGGGCCCGAACGTCGATTCTTTGGATGACCCTCCTCGTCACGGTATTCACCACGGTTGCGATCTCACCGCTGTTCTTTTCACGTGTCCAACTTTGGAACGGCTGACGCAAGGCGCTGAAGCTTCGCGTCGGTCTCCATCAGGGACCGAACTACGATGGCTCCGCAGCACATGCGGCTGTAGCTCAGGGGATAGAGCACTGGTTTCCGGAACCAGGTGTCGGGGGTTCAAATCCCTCCAGCCGCACCACTCGCTCTCTGCCCAAGAGGGACCCCTCGGAGGTGGACCTCGTTGATGAAGGCTCGTTCCAGAGGTTGTCGTATCGTGGACCTATGAAACAGGTCGATCAACAGGCAAGTGACCCTGTTCGCTGGTCGCTCCTCCCCTCAACGGCAGGAGTCCTTGCAGATGGGCAACTGACCATCGGAGGTTGTTCGGTCGAAGACCTTGCCGCGACGTATGGCACCCCGTTATTCATTTACGACGAAGAGCACTTGCGCAGTCGCTGTCGCGAAGCAGTTGCCGCATTCGGTCCAGACGTCGCCTATGCATCGAAGGCGTTTCTCTGTAAGGCCATGGCAAAGCTCGCACACGAAGAAGGCATGCGCATTGACGTTTCAACGGCGGGGGAACTGCATGTTGCGCTCGCCGCAGGTGTCCCTGGAGACCGACTGGTGTTGCACGGGAACAACAAGTCCGAAGATGAGCTGCAGGCAGCAATCAAGGCTTCTGTTTCACGAATCATTGTGGATTCAATGGATGAACTCAATCGACTCGAGCGCCTAACCGAGGGACTGGACGATCCAGTTCCAGTCTGGTTGCGAATCACCCCAGGGGTCCACGCTCACACCCACGCGTTCGTCCAAACCGGTCAAGAAGATTCGAAGTTTGGCTTTTCCGTAAGTAGCGGCGCAGCGGAGATGGCAGTGGCTCGAGTCGAATCATCTGCAGGACTTGAGCTGAAGGGCATTCACGCGCACATTGGCAGCCAAGTCTTTGACCTTGCCAACTTCGCCCAAGCAGCAGCGGTCGTCGGGGCATTCTTTGCTCCACTCGACCTTGAGGAGCTCTGTGTTGGCGGAGGGCTTGGAGAGGCATACGTCAATGCCGAAGACGCCCCTTCCATGGCCGAATGGGCTACGACGACGCTTGAGGCCCTTCGAGCCTCAGGTGTGCCTGAGGGCACAAGAATCTCGGCCGAACCAGGACGTTCAATCGTCGCCAGGGCTGGCGTCACTGCCTACACGGTCGGAACCATCAAGGAGTTGCCTGGGCTTCGGACGTACGTGGCAGTCGATGGCGGTATGAGCGACAATCCTCGTCCCGTTCTCTACGGCAGTGGTTACGAAGCGCTTCTTGCCCGTGAACCAAAGGCGAGCCGGCCTTCGACCATTCGTTTGGTTGGCAAGCACTGCGAATCCGGTGATGTGCTCATTGAAGAGGCAAGCGTTCCGAAGGATCTCCATGTTGGCGACATCCTCGTGACTCCAGTTACCGGTGCCTACGGATCCTCGATGGCGTCGAACTACAACAAGGTCCCGAGACCAGCGGTTGTCTTTGTTCGAGATGGGGTTGCTCGAATTGTCGTCCGCCGCGAGACCCTCGACGACCTTTTGACCCTCGAACCCTGAAGGTTCGCTTCAAGGGAACCATTTGTCCCAACTAGCCTGAGGGGATGGCCCGGCGCACCCATGAGGACACGACGCTTCGCGTCGCCTTGCTTGGATGCGGCAACGTTGGCCTTGCCCTCTACGAACTTCTGGCTGAACCGAAGAATCGCGCTGCACTGAAGGACCGGACCGGCCTCACCTTTGACGTCGTTGGCATTGCCGTGCATTCAACCAAGAAGAAGCGAAGCACCGCTCCTTGGTTCAATCATGAACTGTTGACCACCGACGCGAAGCGTCTCGCCCTTCGCCCCGATGTGGATGTTGTTGTGGAACTCATGGGTGGCGTCGACGGAACGCTGGACGTCCTCCAAGCGGCCCTTCGCTCGGGTGCATCGGTCGTGTCTGGCAATAAGGCCCTGTTGGCCATACACGGACGCTCGCTTGCTCGCCTTGCCTTCGACCACGGTGCAGACCTTCGCTATGAAGCGGCAGTTGCTGGAGCGATACCCATTCTTCGAGTCCTACGAGATGCGCTGTCGGGCGAGCAAGTCCATCGGGTCATGGGAATTGTCAATGGGACGACCAACTACATCCTGTCGACCATGGCGCATGATGGTCGCCCGTATGACGAGGTGTTGGCCGAAGCCCAGAGTTTGGGTTTAGCCGAGAGCGATCCCACTGCAGATGTCGAGGGATTTGATGCAGCGTCAAAGGCGGCGATTCTCGCCAGTCTTGCGTTTGATTGCAAGGTTTCAACCGCAGACGTGCACCGTGAGGGCATCACCAATGTGACCAGTGACGACGTGGCGTTTGCCAAACAACTCGGATTCGTCGTCAAGCTTCTTGCTGTTTGCGAACTCCTTGACGGAGGACAACTCTCCGTCAGAGTCCATCCAACCATGGTCCCGATTGACCACCCACTCGCGTCAGTTGATGGCTCGTTCAACGCTGTCTTCATTGAGGGGGCGGCGTGCGGCGAGCTCATGTTGTACGGACGTGGCGCCGGCGGTCGACCAACAGCGAGCGCAGTGCTCGGCGATCTGGTTGAAGTTGCTCGTTCAATGCGACGCGGTGGAGCCCCTGATGTTCCGTTGGCCCCAAGGGTGGTCGCAAGGCGTCCCATGGCAGAGATTGAGTCAGCGTTCTACTTGACCCTCGACGTGGCAGATCAACCAGGAGTGCTCGCGGCGGTGACCCAGGTCTTTGGTCGCAATGGCGTGTCAATTCGGTCAATGGAGCAGGTTGGTCTCGGTCAAGAAGCCAGGCTGGTCTTTGTGACCCATGTTGCCCTTGAAGGTTCCATGGCGAAGACGATGAAGGAACTTCGGAAGTTGAAGGTGGTTGACCGCGTCGGCACCCTCCTCCGAGTCATTGACGACAAACGGGGATCGTGATGGCAGGTTGGCGTGGCCTGATTGAGGAGTATCGGCAGTATTTGTCGGTAACGGATCGAACACCAGTCGTGACCCTTCTCGAGGGGAATACGCCGCTCGTGCCGGCGCCTCGACTCTCTGAGCTTGTTGGTGCAGAAGTCTTCTTGAAGGTTGAAGGTGCAAACCCCACGGGTTCCTTCAAAGACCGTGGGATGACGATGGCGATCTCGAAGGCAAAGGAAGCCGGGGCAACTGCAGTTGTTTGTGCCTCGACCGGGAACACGTCTGCATCTGCGGCGGCCTATGCAGCTCGAGCTGGCATGACTTGTGCGGTGCTCATTCCTGATGGCTATATCGCACTTGGGAAGTTGGCACAGGCGCTCATTCATGGAGCGACGGTGATTCAAATCCGCGGCAACTTCGACCAAGCGCTCGAAATTGTTCGGGACCTTCCATCACGAGCACCCATCACGGTCGTGAACTCGATCAATCCGTACCGGATCGAGGGTCAAAA
>CAIQUD010000071.1 GCA_903874965.1 uncultured Actinomycetes bacterium
GCAATCGAGAGGTCAAGTGCCTCTTTGTTGGTCAGTCCAAGCTCTTTCGCAAGCTCATGGACTCGGATCTTCTTCGCCAACGGTTCCTCGGTCTACTCCGGCCCTGCCGCTCTTCGGCGGGCGTTCTATCATTTCACACGGGAGGAGCGTCCCCACCCGTTTCCGGTGCATCTTGCGAGATCTTGCGAGCAAACTCCCCGAGAAACACCAACTGCTGGTCACTACTCACCTCGGTCTTGAGGGCTCTCGGGATCGACTTGCGGGCCACGGCGAGTTCAGCACAGGCTTTGTTGCGACAAAGCCAGCCGCCTCTTCCGAGGGCCTGCCGATCGAGAACTACCTCTGAATCGACGAGGGAAAACCGCACCATTTCGCTACTCGGTCGCCGCAATCGGCAACCAACGCAGGTGCGGATCGGGCCTATTCGGCCCCTCCTTCATCGCTCACCGGTGCCGCATCGGCGTCAGGTGAATCAGCTGCGGGCTCTTCGCTGCTTTCAGCGTCATCAGCTGACGATTCAGCGGGTGACGTGGCGTCGACAATCGTTGAGCCGCTGTTCCACTCCGTAGCAGTGATGGCTTCGCCACCTTCAGCAGGGACCCAGACTTGCTGTCCGCTCTCGTCCTCAATCCACTCTCCCTCAGCCCAACCTTCTTCTTCTTCTTGAAGTTGAGTCTCGGACTTGATGTCAATACGCCAACCAGTGAGTCGAGCGGCGAGTCGTGCATTCTGTCCTTCCTTGCCAATGGCAAGGGAGAGTTGGAAGTCGTTCACGATGACGGTTGCGGTTCCGGTCTCTTCGTCCAGTCGAACTTCACGGATTCGAGCGGGCTGGAGGGCATTTTCGATGAGTTGCACGGTGTCGTCAGAGAAATTGACGACATCGATCCGCTCTCCATTGAGCTCGTTGGTGATCATGCGAACGCGACTGCCGCGTGATCCAACGCATGCGCCGACAGGATCAATATTCGGGTCATTCGACCAGACCGCCATCTTGGTTCGGTGTCCAGGCTCGCGGGCCATGGCCTTGATCTCGACAACACCAGAGGAAATTTCAGGAACTTCCAACTCGAAGAGGCGCTTCACAAGACCAGGGTGCGTCCTTGACACCACGATTTGCGGTCCCTTCGAGGTCTTGCGAACCTCGACGATGTACGCCTTCAAGCGGGTCAATGGGCTGTACTTCTCGTAGGAAACTTGCTCCGCTTGCGGCATCAGTGCCTCAACCTTGCCCAAGTCAAGCAAGGTGTAGCGACTGTCTGCCTGTTGGACGATACCCGTGACGATGTCGCCCTCTCGGCCGGCATACTCGTCGTACTTCATGTCCCGCTCAACCTCACGGATGCGCTGGGTCATGACCTGCTTGGCCGTCTGTGCAGCAATTCGACCGAAGTCAGCAGGAGTGTCGTCCCACTCACGAATCACATTGCCTTCATCGTCGAGCTCTTGCCCGTAGACGCGAATTTCGCCATTGTCAGGATCAATCGTGACGGCGGCCTCTTCTGCCGCGTCGGGGCGACGCTTGTACGCGGCAACGAGCGCATTCGCCAGTGCGTCGAGGAGCGTCTCTACGGAGATGCCCTTCTCGCGAGCAATGTTGCCGAGGGCGTCGAGGAACTCATAGTTAGTCTTCGTCATCAGTGGGCTGCTCTCTCTCCGGACTGCTTGGATGGGGATGATTTCTGGGTCGAAGACGCCTTCGGCTTACCTTTTGAAGGCGTCGGCTGGTGAACGGAACCCCAGGTAAATACCGTTCGCGCTCGATCAATATCGGCAATGTCGATGGTGACGAGGGCGCCATCATCGGTCGTGATGGTGATTGACGTCTCGGTTGATGCGCTGAGGAGTCCGTCAACGCGACGAAGATCACCAGTTCCGGCCAAGAGTTTGACCGTCACCTTTTCTCCGAGGGCCTTGGCGAAATGGACCGCAGTCCGCAAGCGGCGCTCAACGCCAGGACTCGAGACTTCCAAGGTGTAGCGACCCGTTCCGAGGTCAAGTTCGTCAAATCGGTCCGAAATCGCCCGTGTTGCCTTGGCAATCGTGTCGAGATCGGCACCGCCGGCGCAATCGACCGTTATGCGGATGCTTTGCGAGGTCCGGTCGAGGTCGACCAATTCGAGACCAAGAGTGGCCAAAAGCGGTTCGACAACAGGCTGAATAGCATCTTCCATGACCGCTCCTCTCTCATCTCAAAGGCCTCTAGAAACAACGAAACGTGGGCGGGAGCCCACGTTTCACCGGGTCCTACAACTGCTCGACGCCTGACAAGGTTACCAGAGAACCCTCGTTGAGGGAACGATGAAGGCCTGTGGACAATTACCGCAGTTGGTCAAAAGGGCCATCGAGGGCGAGTTCACCCTCTGCTCCCCCACTTCGTCGTTTCCACTCAACGACACCCCGATCAAGACCCTTGCCACCGAGCAGCAACCGAGTTGGGATCCCAAGAAGGTCTGCATCGGCGAATTTCACTCCGGGGGATGCATCTCGATCGTCATACAGCACCGGAAATCCCTCAGCCGACAGTTTGTCGTAGAGCGCATCTGCGGCTGCGGCGACAGCGGGATTCTTGTTTGCACCAAGGGCAACGAGGTGGAGGTCATACGGGGCAATGGACGCCGGCCAGACGAGGCCTTGCTCGTCATGATGCGCTTCAGCGAGCACGCCAAGGAGCCGTGAGACGCCAATGCCATAGCAACCCATCCAAAACAACTGTTCGGTGCCATCTTCATCGAGA
>CAIQUD010000072.1 GCA_903874965.1 uncultured Actinomycetes bacterium
AGCGTGCGCCTTGCAGTCCACAATTGCGCCTCGTTGGTGGCGAAGCGGTAGCGTTTGCCCATCGCCATCCGGCGACGAGTGAAGGAGCTCAGATGCACGTACGCGACACCATCTACATCAATGGCGCTTGGGTCCCCTCGACGGGCACCGGCACGATTGAAGTCATTGACGCTGGGACCGAAGAGGTCTTCGCCACCATTCCTGAAGGCACCGCCGCCGATGTCGATGCCGCGGCAATTGCTGCCGAAGCTGCGTTTGCTTCTTGGTTTGCGACGCCGGTCAAGGACCGTTGTGCCCTCCTCGCGAAGGTGGCCGAGCAACTCCAAGCACGAAACGGCGAAATCGCCGAAATCATCAGCCACGAAGTTGGCATGCCGCTGTTGTTTTCGAGCCTGATCCAAGCGGGACTTCCAACCGGCACCTTCGCCGACGTCGCCACTCGAGCAGTTGACTTCGAGTGGGAGCGCGAAGTTGGCACGTCGCTTGTCGTCCGCGAGCCAATCGGCGTTGTTGGTTGCATCACGCCCTGGAACTACCCGCTCCACCAGATCGCCAACAAGGTTGCGCCCGCTCTTGCGGCTGGCTGCACGGTTGTCTTGAAGCCCTCAGAAGTTGCGCCGATCAACGCGTTCATCCTGGCCGAGATCATGCACGAAGTTGGCATTCCAGCAGGTGTGTTCAACCTCGTGACCGGCACCGGACCAGTTGTCGGCGAGGCGATTGCCGCCCACACACTGATTGACATGGTCTCGTTCACGGGATCCACCCGTGCAGGCAAGCGAGTCATGCAAGTGGCGGCAGAAACGGTCAAGAAGGTCTCGCTCGAGCTCGGCGGAAAGTCCGCAAACATCATCTTGGACGACGCCGACCTCTCCGTTGCGGTTCCTGACGGCGTCTTCAAGTGCTACCTCAACTCTGGACAAACCTGCTCGGCGCTGACTCGCATGGTCGTGCCAAGGGCAAAGCTTGCCGAGGTGGAGGCAATTGCCACGGCTGCGGCAGAGAACTTCCGTCCAATCGATCCATTTGGTGAGGCACCGGCCGGAACCTTTGGCATTGGACCACTCATCTCTGCAGCCCAGAGGGACCGAGTTCGTTCCTACATCAACAAGGGTGTTGAGGAGGGAGCCAAGCTCCTGACTGGTGGAGCTGAAGCCCCGGAGGGTCACGACCATGGTTTCTTTGTCTCCCCCACCGTCTTCTCAGAGGTCGACAACAAGATGACCATTGCCCAAGAAGAGATCTTTGGCCCAGTGTTGTCGATCATTCCTTACGACACCGAGGAAGAAGCCATCGCCATTGCAAATGACTCCCTCTATGGCTTGGCCGGTGGCGTCTGGTCAGGTGACCCAGCACGGGCAAATCACGTTGCCCGCCAGATTCGGACCGGACAGGTTGAAATCAATGGTGGCGCCTTCAACTCGGTTGCACCGTTTGGTGGCTACAAGCAATCAGGAATCGGCCGTGAACTTGGAAGCTTCGGCCTCGAAGAATTCCTCGAGGTGAAGTCACTCCAGCGGTAGTCCTGGCCTGAGCGTCATTGAAGAAGGTCCCGCTCTTTGCGGGACCTTCTTCGCGCCAAGGCTTTCGCCAACAGACCCTTTCCGGTGAGTCGATGTGTCGTTGGATCATCGTGTGCACCAGCCACGAGTGGCGAGGCAATAAGCCACCAGGTCGCGACCAGCAAGGCGCACCCCGCAAGGGCGCCAACAAGGATCCGCCACGGCACTGACGATGCCGAGCAACCAAAAAGCGCTGCGCCGACGAGCACGGAGAACAACGGCGTTCCAAGAATGATTGCGCTCTGACTGGCTGCAAATGGACCAGCCTCAAAGGCACGTTGCATCGCAAAGAACGAAGCCACCCCTACGAGGGCAAGTGCCCACACTTGCCAGGTGAAGAGCAGGCGTGACGGGCTCGACGCCAGCACATCGCCCGATTGTTTGGTGAGGGCGGCCACAATGCCAAAGCCGGAGGCAGCCGAAAGGCCGAGCAGCAGCGCTCGAGGTCCAGGACTTCTTCCTCGTGCGAGCAAGAGTGCTCCGCCGGCAATGCCAGCCGTCGTCAGCAAAACGAGTGACCATCGGAGCAGCGAAGGGTGCTTCGGTCCGTCAGTTGGATCGAGCGCGGCAAGCGCAATGCCAAGCGAGGCAGCCGCGCCAATCATGGCGAGGAGATCACTCAATCGGTGTGGTTGGTGGTACCAAACGACAAGGAGGAGCGCAACGATTGGCAATTCGGCCAAGAGCAACGGTTGGACCACCACAATTGAACCCAAGTGAAGGGCAATTGCCTGAAACACAAACCCGAGACCCATTAAGACCACGCCAACGAGCCAGATGGGTGAAGTGAGCATGTTGCGCAAGAACGATTCAGCTTCTTCGTCCACCGCCACGTCTTGCTCGAGACCAAGCCGTTGCAAGACTGAGGCAACTGCGTTGATGGCTGCGGTGAGGAGAGCAAACACCATGGCCATAGTCGAACCTTAGATTGAGGACTGCGCGCCTTGAGGTGTCTTGTGCCGTAACCTCGCCTGACCGTGGAAGCCAGTCAGACAACCTCGATGCCGAACTCGCGGCGCTCCATCGTCGCTCCACTGCTGATTGTTGTGTCTTGCACCGCCACTCAAGCCTCTGCTGGCTTTGCTCATCGGGCATTCGAGAGTATCGGCGCTCTTCCGGTGACCTCCGTCAGATTCACGATTGCCGCACTGTCGCTGCTGGTATTCGCTCGGCCGAGACTTCGTGGTCGCTCGGCTGCTGAATGGCGCGCCATGGTGCTCTTCGGTGCTTGTTGCGTCCTCATGAACGGAGCCTTCTACCAAGGAGTTGCACGAATGCCGCTTGGCAACGTCACCTCAATCGAGTTTTGCGGCCCCTTCGCCATTGCTGTCTTGAGCTCTCGCTCCTGGAAAGAGGCACGTTGGGTTGCCCTTGCGGCTGTTGGCGTGCTCGTTGTGGCGCACCCGAGCTCGAGCGCCACCGGACCGGGAATTGCCTTTGCGCTCCTCGCTGCACTGGGTTGGGCGCTCTACACCCTCATGAGCAAACGAGTTGGCGCACTCGGTAGTGGCCTTCAGGGCTTGGCACTGTCGATCTCGATTGCCGCGCTCATGCTTTCCCCGGTGACCATTGCGACGATTCCGCGAATGACGTCGATGGATTTCTTGAACGTTTCGCTGTCGGCGGTGATTGGTGTCACCTTTGCGTTCAGCCTAGAACTCATGGCGCTTCGACTCGTTGCAGCAAAGAAGGTCAGTGTGTTCTTCTCCCTCGATCCTGTCGCTGCATTTGCCATTGGTGTCGTCATGCTCAATCAGCCACTTTCGTTGTCAGCGATTCTTGGATGCGCTTGCATTGTTGTGGCCTCAATTGCTGTTGCACGCCACGAAGACGACGCAACCGTTGTCACACCACCGCTCACCTAAACCGTTCCACCACCATGCTGGCGAACGACTAATCTCATGGGGCGCCTGTAGCTCAATTGGCAGAGCGTCGGACTCTTAATCCGCAGGTTCCCGGTTCAAGTCCGGGCAGGCGCACCATGTTGTCTCGCAGTAACCCAGTAGTCGCAGAGAACTACGTAGTTGATCTCGATCGCGGACGTTCTCGGTCTAAAGGTGGATTTCAAGCCACCCTCACCAAGGAAACAGGGCTCTACGACTTCCTCAACCAAAGTTGATGGTTCTGGATGAGCACTTCGTAGTTACTTCCAAAGTCATGCTGGAACGACCAGATGCCCATAGCAGGGTCATCGGATGGGTTCCCAGTGCCGGCAGTCCAGGTGAGGTCGTCGAAAGCCAAAATCCCTCCCGACTTCAGTAGTCGGTGGGCATTGACCGCATCGGTGTAGACCTGACCAGCATGGTGGTCGCCATCGATGTAGATGAAGTCATACTCACCCGGCAAGTCACCGGCAAAGAACTGATCTGAGGTCATCTTGTGCTTGCGAACTTTCCCTGTTGCAAGCCACTCTCCAACTCGCTGGTCATACTCGGATTCAATGATGCCGAAATCCAAGACTTGATGCGCCTGCTCGTCGCTCCCGAGCCACGTGTCGACATCATCAAGTGAACTTCCTTCACCATCCAGCAGCATTTTGACGAGCCAGAGACTTGCATGGCCGACGAAAGCTCCAACTTGCAAAGCCGAATAGTTGGGCTTTCCAAACTCGGGTTCCAAGACTTCAGAGAAGTTCGCAACGCCGTTTGCAAACCAGTTCGGTGTCGTTGTCACACCAAACTGTACCCATTTCAGCGCCGGTTTTTTGGTTTGATCGAGAATATCCGATTGTCGGCTTGGGACATAGGTATTCGGACCAACGGGATATTCCTTCATCGCCGTCGTCGTCCTGACGCGGGGGTGATGCCGAGCCAAGGCGAGCGATGACCCCGCGTTGCTCATCATCCTTGGTGACGTCTTCGTCCTAATGGTCGGTTAGATCGCACGCCGAGGTGTGACCACCTTTGCTGAGGTACACCTTCCCGAGAGCTTCGACGACATGTCAACTTTCACCAGAATCACGTGAGCACTCACGTTTGGTCTCCACATTGGGATGAGCGTGGGCACGGCAGCAGGAACCAATGTCGCACTGGCCACGGTGTTGATCGACGAACGCTAAGGAGATGTCGCCGGGCGGGTCCCCGAACGCGGGAGGCTGCCCGCTGACGGCGTCCGCGTCCTACCGAACTGTCACGACGTGCCGTCGAGACCCTTGGCAAACCGAGCCACGGTATAGGCGATCGTCGTGGGAACTGAAACGGCGAACACGACGAGTAATCCAAGGATGACGGCCAGCGGCCCCCCTCGGGTGTGATCCCTCACAAACGCGAAGCCGATGACCCCCGCCTCGAGGATGTAGGCCACAAGCGCCCACTTGTAGACGAGGCGGAACTTGTCCCAGGCAAAATCCTGGATGCGGGCGAGCAGCACGGCTGCTGCGGCCAGCAGGCCGAATGAGGTGCCGAGGATGACGATCGGCATGATAAGGGGGATGTGCTTGGGCACATGAGCCGCCATGAAGATCCCTCCGATGACGGCACAAGCCAAGGCAAAGGTGGCCAGGATGTCCACGGGCGGATAGCGACGCTCCCTGAGGTCGTCGGCGCCGGGCTGATGGATCTCGGCCTCGCTCATCGTGATGCAACCCTGGTCATGATGATCAAGGTGGCGACCTGCATGGCGCCGGTGATCGCAGCGGTCATCATGAACCGCTTCATCAGCCGCTCGATGATTCGGCCGTCCGGTATCGGCTTGTTCATCTCGAAGATCACGGCCACGTTGGCGGGCTCAAGGACGCCGAGAGCAATCACCGCCATGACACCGACGACGCAGAATGACGCCATGAGCCACGAGTGGTTGGGGCTGCTCGGGCTCAGGTTGCCCACTCGCAGCGCGAGCTGGAATCCCGCCGCCAGCGTCATGGTGACAACGGTCGGCATGATCAGCACCATTTTGGGCATGAACCGAGCAGAGAACTCTGCCCGAGCCGGGATCGACAGCCTTCCCAGGATAGGGCCGACCACGAAGCCAACAAAGAGGTCAATCGCCGTCCAGAGTCCGCCTCCGACCACATGGCAGAACGTCAGCATCCACAAGGAGTTCGTGACGATCGCCACGATCACGAAAACAAGGGCAGCGGCAGCCATCGGGATGCCAGCCCGAGGGACGACGGGGATCTTCGGCCTGTCGAACGCAGGTGGACCACCCTCGTGCGTCATGTTGATATCAGCCGATTGGACCATCGCTAACCCCTCCCCACAAGTATGAAAATTGTATCGAACGCAACGATCGATGCACGGTTCTCCGGACCGGAGGAGGCTTGGATGCACTTCGAGTTGAGCAGGGTGCGTTGATGTGGTCTTTGAAGATGGAGCGTCGCGAGATTGATGACCCTTCGGTGATGGTGGCACTCCTGTTCCGCAATGGGGGTGCGGAGGTCGTTGGGCTGCTTTTGCTTGAGTAAAGGGAGGAGTTGAAGTCCGTGCTGCCTCCAACGCGGCAGTCACTCAATCGTGACTGCGACCTAACCTCGAGCTGCGTAAAAGGTGAGGAGATTGGCGACAATTCGCTCTCGCTCGGGACAAGTCTTCAGAGCCTCAACGCAAGCATCGATCGCCTCGTCAATCATCCCGAGGTTCCTGTAGCAAATTGAGAGTCGGTCCCAAGGGAGCCACGTGTAACAGGTTTGCGAAACGAAGCCATGAGCCGGAGGTTTCAAGCCAATCGCGGCTTTGTAAAAGGGAACTGCCTTATCGAATTGCTGAATGTTGTATGCCAGATCTCCGATCCCGACCCAAGCCTCGGCCCGAGTGGCGTCGAAGGTGATCGCTCGCCAGTAGACCTGCATGGCTTGGTCTTGGTCTCCCAAGTAGTACAAGCAACTAGCCAGTGAATCCAAGGCGCTGTAGTACTCCCACGTCAAATGATTCATCGCGATGAATTGTCCGTATGCAGCCACCGCCTCGTCGTACCGATGGTGGTCTCGGAGCTCATTGGCGTAGTAGAAAGCCGTGCGAGGGGTTTTGTCTCCCTCATCGAGCAAGCGCTTCAAGATGTTCAGGTTTCGCTCAGTTGGAGTCTTGGAAAATGCTAGATGGTCGTCCACGGAACCGTTATCCCATTGAAAAGCCCGCATCTCCGAGCCATCTAAGTACTCGTGAACCGCTCCAATCCACGTCGGCTTACTCGAGCGACGGATGAAGCGAGGAGTGTAGAACCGGAACAAAACACCACCATCCGCGCCGATTCCTCGATTGATATTGCACCAGACGTAATTCGTTCCCTCCATTGAATGCAAAAGTGACTTGAGTTGGAGAAAGCCAGCGACGGATTCCGCTGAAATCGTGTCCCCGCAGTCAAGCCACATGATCCAATCGCTCGTACAGTGCCGAAAGGACTCATTCCGGGCCTTCCCGAAGTCATCACGCCAACTGTGCGAAAAGACTTTGGCGCCAAAAGATTTTGCCACTTCGATCGTGCCATCGGTTGAGCCGGTATCAACGACAATCAGTTCGTCACAGAGCTGCTTTGCAGCCTCGAGCGTCTGGGCGAGTTCTTCCCCGCCATCTCTGACGATCATTGCAAGAGAGAGTGTTGTCATGGATCAGATCGTTGCAGGGAACTCGTGGTCACGGAGGTTGACGCAAAAACGACCCTGGCTCCTCCGCAGATTGGGTCGAGCGCAACAAGGGCATTCCTCGAGCAACTCTTGATGATGGGAGAGCCGCCGCTTGCAAACGGATTGAAAACTGTCGCACGTAGGTTCGAGAGCCGAAGGAACGAGGAGGGCTCGGAAGCAGCTGTGCGTGGAGATGGCGCTCCAGTCAGAATCATCAGTCAATCGTATCGGCTGCCAAAGACATTGCGCTTCTCGACCCCGCTCTTATACGGGGACTATTGGCGCTGCAAGGGCTCGAAACGAGACACCCATACGGCATGCTGCACCCATGAACCGACGTTATCCAACTGACCATGCACAACACATGGACACCTTCACCACTGTCCAATCAGCGATCGCGAATCTCCCAGAACTGCTGACGTTCTGGCGAGCAATGCGAGAGAAGCACTTCGTCATCATTGAAGCCCCTGATGAGCGCTTTGTACAGTTGCTCGTCGACAAAGAGGGCATGGTCGTCTGCGAAGTGGTCGCGGATCATTTCCTCGATCCCGATCAACACTGGCGCCCCGAACAACTCACGAAACTGGCACGTCACTTCGACCCTCCAGAAGAAAAGGGGTCGCGAAGGCCGAATTGGATCTATACGAGTGACGCACCTGAAGCAGCAATGGAAGCCTCACGTCGTGCAGCATTTGCACTTACTGAATTGCTGGAACTCCGGTTGAACACGCTCGTTTCCTTCGACGTGCATTGACCTAGCTTCGAGGGTGAACTTCAGCCTCGAAGGAGTGGAGCAACCTCGCGACCAATGAGCCGAACGTGATCAAGGTCAGACAGATCAAGTATCTGGAGATACGCCCGGGATGCCCCAGCATCACGCCACTCAGCAATCCGTTCGGCAACTTGTTCTGGAGAACCACATGCTCCGAAGGCCTTCAGATCTTCGACCGACCATCCAACGGCAGCAGCTCGTCGAGCAACGGTTGCGTCATCTTCTCCACAGCACACAATGAGTGCTGAGGAAAAGCGAATAAACGATGGTTCACGCCCCTGCTCTTCACAAGCGCTTGTGACGCGACTGAACTGCTTTGCCGCATCGGCCGGCGAGAGAAACGGTGTATTGAATTCATCGGCATAGGTGGCGGCCAAGCGAGGTGTTCGCTTCGCACCTCCCCCACCAACGATGATTGGCGGGCGAGGACGTTGTCGTGGTTTCGGCAGTGCGGGACTGTCAACAATCTTGTACTCTGACCCGTCGAAGTGGAATGGCTCTGGGCCTTCATGACCCCAACTCCCCGTCAAGATGGCAAGTTGTTCTTCGAGTCGATCGAAGCGCTGCTTCAACGGAGGAAACGGAATCCCATAGGCGGCGTGTTCCGCGTCATACCAACCAGCACCGAGACCAAGTTCAACTCTTCCTCCGCTCATGTCATCCACCTGGGCAACTGACACCGCCAGTGGTCCAGGGAACCTGAAGGTGGCAGAGGTCACGAGCGTGCCAAGTCGAATGGTTGATGTGTCCCGGGCGAGTCCCGCCAAGGTGATCCAGGCATCGGTGGGGCCGGGAAGACCTGAGACCGAGCCCATTTTGAGATAGTGATCAGAACGGAAGAAGGCATCAAACCCTTCTTCTTCTGCACAGAGGGCGACCTGCAAGAGGTCAGCGTAGGTTGCGCCTTGTTGTGGCTCGGTAAAGATTCGAAGGTCCATGGGGACAGTTTCCGCTGCCGCCAAGCGAAAGAAGCGGATACTCAGCTCTTGATGACGAGCGTCTTGGCTGCCTTGTCGTGAAGTGTTTGCCAACGGTTGTCCCAGATTGGCCAAAGGTAATTGAGCAACTGACCAAGGCCGTAAGGAATCCGGAGGAGGAACTGCACGCCATAGCGTGTAGCTGCCTGTGGAAGCGTGACCGGTGATCCCGTTCCGGCATCAACGACTCTTGTTCCAAGTGCCATATTTCCAAGCGTTTGACCTTTGATGGTCAACAAGGCGACGGTGTACGTGCCGTGAATGATCAGGTACACAAGCACCCCACGCACCGAGAAGGTGAACTTCGTCCCAACCATCAGGCTGGTCGAAGTCGACATCACTGCATTGAGGATTGCTCCGAGCATGAAATCAAGGACTCCGAGCAGCACCGCGTCAATGAGCGTGGCACCAACTCGATGGCCATAGTTCGCCAGTGGACGACCAAGTGGATCAACTTTTGGCTGGACCACCTGAAAGGCAGCGTTGCTTGGACCCGAACTCGGCAATCCCCCGACCTGCTGAGCTTGTCGGGCTCCCGGGGCTGACTCGGGCGGATACCACTTCCCGTCTGATGCCAACCACCAACCAGGGCCTTGCGAGACATCGCTCACTGGAAGGGCTGCGCCAGCTTCTTCACTACGAGCGTCTTGGCGGCCTTGTCATGAAGCGTCTGTTGCTTTGGATCCCAGAGACACCAAAGGTCATCCAGAAGCGAGCCAATCCCGAGAAGCATGGAAGAGAGTAGGTAAATAGCAAACGAGACTGCTGAGCGGCCCCAAGCTTGTCCTGGCCTCAGCTGTGCACCCGAGGTTGCATCAACCACAATCGTGCCGAGCGCCATATTGCCAAAGGTGTAACCCTTCATCGTGAGCATGACGGGGACGTAAAGGATCGCCAAGACGCCGAACACCGCCATGCCGAGCAACCCAACAGGCTTGAAACTCGGTTGCGTACCAATGTTGCCGTTGTCCAGGAGGACAACCCGGGAGGTGCTCGTCGCAAAGAGCAGGATGATGCCAGGAAGCGCAATGATGAAGGCAACCACATCATCAATGAGGGTCGCTCCAAGCCGATGTCCAAAGTGTGCGAGCTGACGACCCATTGGGTCGGTCTTGACGGCCTTGTAGGCAACTTGGGCCATGGCAGGCATTGGAGGAACCATTCCTGGCACTCCTGTTGGTGCCACAGGCTCTGGGCTCATTGCTGTTGGAGCAGGAGTTGGCTGATAGCCGGGAGCACTCTCTGGCGGGTACCACTTGTTGTCGCTTGCCAGCCACCAACCGGGACCTTGGGAAACATCGCTCATGAGAAGAACCTTCCGTCACTGAAAGCTCAATGCCTTCGCTGCACGGAATGTAGCCGCGCTTGCACAATCAAGCGTGGACTCGAGCGAGGCCTCCTCCCGAGCAATGGCTAGGTCAGCACGATGACCGAAGTATTCGCCACCTTGTCGTGGAGCGTTTGCTGTTGTTCATCCCACAAGACCCACAAGCCATCGAGCAACAGGCCAATTTGGGTAAGAGTGAAGAGCAGCGTCATGCCGTATCTTCCAAAGGCTGCGCCAGTCGTCACGTCCGCGCCGTCAACGAATCGAACGACCTTGGTGCCGACGGCTCGATTGCCGAGCGTTTGCCCCCATCGTGCGATGGAGATCACGTGGTAGGCGGCACCAACAAGGAATTGCAGCATAAGCAGACCGAACCACGCCAAAAAGAACAAGCCAATCGCAATCTGCGATTCCTTCGGTCGAACCAAGGCGTAGAAGATTGGAAGCGTCACGGCAAAGAACAGGACCATCATGACGCCACCAACGACGATTCCGTCGATGAGCGTCGCTCCAACTCGCTTTCCGAAGCTCGCCAAAGGCCTTCCCAAGACATCTACCGTGGCTTGGCTTGATCCGACCGTGGCGTACACCATCTGCCCCTGGGCAAGTGGTGGTGGAGGCGGAGGCGGAGGAGGTGGTCCCAAGCGAAAGTTGAGGTGACTCTCGGGTGGATACCACTTGCCGTCACTGGCCAGCCACCACTCGGGGCCATTGGGTTCGGTCGTCATGAGATCGCTCCTCGTCACCACTCACCGTAGTGAGGAAGACCATTGAACGGGTGATAGTTCACCTCCCTAGGACCTTGATCACGTGATTGCTAGGTTCTAGAAGTGCTCTTTCGATCGAATGCTTCAAGAAGGGTGGTCACGGTATGACCCTCGGTTCCATCCGCCATGAGATCGTGATTGAGCGATCAGCCAGCACTGTCTGGGAACTCGCTGGTGACCCAGGACGACTCCACGAATGGTTTCCAGGAATTGTCTCGCTCGATCTCGATGGATCGAAGCGAACGATTCACCTGGCAGGCGGACTTTCCATGCCGGAGGACATCGTCATCAATGATCCGCTTGCTCGCAGGTTTGAGTACTCAATCAGTCTGCCGATCTTTGTGTTCCACCGGGGAACCATTGACGTCATTGCCATGGATGACCAACGCTGCATGGTCGTCTACGCCTGTGAGGCGGATCCGAGGACCATGGCCCTCATCATTTCTGGCGGCTGCTACCGAGCCCTTCAAGAACTCAAACGACAGATGGAACTCTCGACGGAGGCAACGAACTAATGGCCCGCAAGATTCTGTTCATTACGACTGACCAGCAGCGCTACGACACCCTTGGTTGCAATGGAGGGAAGGTCGCCAGAACTCCAGTTGCAGACCGCCTCGCGGCCGAAGGCATCCGCTATGAGCGTGCTGTTCCGCAATCGGTTGTCTGCATGCCCTCTCGTTCAACCATCATCACTGGACAAAGCCCGTCAACCCATGGGGTCTGGATGAATGGTGTCCCTCTGCCGGTTGATGCCCCGTCGGTTGCAGAAGTCCTCCACGATGCGGGCTACCGCACCGCCCTCATTGGCAAGCCTCACTTCGAGCCATTCCTCGATCCGTTCAATGCGTTCATCGAGAATCGCTTTGCCAGTGGCGAGCCCGTCAATGGACACCGGGGATTCGACCACTTTGTTGCCGCAACCCATGGCGCTGCGGGCTCACTCGCCTACTCCCGATTCATTCAAACCGAGCATCCTGAAGTGGCCGGAGGGTTCTATCCAGTGCTCGATGGAGAACTTGAAGTCAACGCCATGGGAGGCGGCGAAACCGGTATGCCACAACTCTGGACTAATCCAATTCCAAAGGAGTGGTATCACACAGATTGGTGTGCAGATCAGGCAATCGCATGGCTTGATGGGGTGAGTGCAGACGACGACTTCTTCCTTTGGCTGTCCTTCCCGGATCCACACCATCCGCAAGATGTTCCGTCATCCGAGCTGGGTCGTATCAACTGGAGAGACGTTGAGCTTCCCGATGCCTATCCGGAAGACCGACTGGTCCGCGAGGCCATCCTCGATGCCAAGCCTGCCCACTGGCGCGCTTGGTATGACGGCACGCTCGTGTCCAACTACGAAGCACCGGCCAAGTGGGTCCCTGCAACCCTGACGCCTGATCAGATTCGTGAATTCACGGCGTATAACGCCATTGCCTGTGAACTCATTGACGAGGCGATTGGACGCGTCCTTGCCTCACTTGAAGCACGAGGAATTGCCGATGACGTCGACATCGTGTTCTCGACAGACCATGGTGACCTCGGCGGAGATTTCGGTCTTGCGTTTAAGGGTCCGTATCACGTTGATGGACTCATGCGCCTTCCACTCATTTGGC
>CAIQUD010000073.1 GCA_903874965.1 uncultured Actinomycetes bacterium
GGCGCGCCAGCCTGATCGACCGAGTGCGACAATGGGAGTCCATGGCAACGACCACCCAACTTCTCATTGCTCGACTTCAGGCCGCCTTTGATTCGGTTGCCCCTGGCTCCGATCCAGTCCTTCGTCGTTCCGATCGAGCAGATTTTCAGGCGAATGGTGCGTTAGCGCTGGCAAAGGCGCTTGGAGAATCTCCTAGAGACATTGCTGAACGGGTTATGAGCGCCTTTGACCCATCCGGACTGGTTCGAGAGGTCGAGCTGGCGGGACCAGGGTTTCTCAATCTGACACTTGACGATGCCTTCGTCGAAGCCCAACTCGCCGCAACAGCTCTTGATGACCGGCTGCTTGTGCCGTTGACGAACAACGGCATCGTCGTGGTGGACTACTCATCGCCGAATGTTGCAAAAGAAATGCATGCCGGCCATCTTCGGTCGACGGTCATTGGTGATGCGCTCGTTCGTCTCACTGCGTTCTCGGGCGCGACCGTCGTTCGAGAGAATCACCTTGGTGATTGGGGAACGCCGTTCGGCATGCTCATCGAGCATCTGATCGACGTCGGTGAATCAGCTGGAGTCGAGGCACTCTCGGTGGGCGACTTGGACTCGTTCTATCGCGCAGCTCGAGCGTCATTCAATGAAAGTCCAGCCTTTCAGGATCGTGCTCGAGCAAGGGTGGTGGCACTCCAACAAGGTGACGCCGAGACACTTCGACTCTGGACGTTGCTCGTTGATCAGTCGGTTGCCTACTTCTCAACGGTTTACGAGCGGCTCGGCGTGTTGCTCATTCCGCAGGACGTGATGGGGGAGAGCGCGTACAACGACGATCTTGATCAAGTGGTCACCGACCTCGACGCACTTGGTCTGCTTCAAGTCTCTGGAGGAGCCAAATGTGCGTTTCCTCCTGGCTTCATTAACCGAGAAGGAGAGCCGCTGCCGCTCATAGTGCAGAAGTCCGATGGCGGATTTGGTTATGCCGCGACGGATCTCGCCTGCATACGGGATCGAGTTCGTCGGCTTGGCGCAACGCAACTTCTCTACGTTGTTGGGGCCGACCAGAATCAACACCTCGAAATGTGCTTTGCCGTTGCCTCGATGGCCGGATGGCTGCCAGAGGGGGCAACGGCAGTCCACATTGGTTTTGGGAACATGCTCGGCACTGACAAGAAGAAGTTCAAGACCCGATCTGGCGATGTCGTGAAATTGGTCGATGTCATCGACGAGGCAATGGAGCGAGCCACCTCATCGCTCTTGGAGCGAAATCCCGGCGCCACTGAGGCTGACGTCGCGGCACTTGCCCGGTCAGTGAGCATTGGCTCGATTAAGTATGCCGACCTTTCAAATGAGCGCATTAAGGACTACGTCTTTGACTACGACCGCATGCTGGCAGACCGGGGGAACACCGGTCCCTATCTCATGTATGCCCACGCCCGGATTTGCTCAATTTTTCGGAAGGCGAAGGAGCAAGGCGTCACCGGAGGCCCAATCACCATCCGTGCGACCGCAGAACGCGAGCTTGCGCTCGTGGTCTTGCAGTTTCCCGATGCAATTGCCTCAACGCTTGAAGACTTCCAGCCTTCAAAACTGTGCACCTACTTGTTTGAGCTTGCTCAGACGTTCACCACGTTTTATGAGAACTGCCCGGTACTCATCGCCGAGGAGCCTTCAGAGCGATCGAGCCGGCTTGCACTCTGTGGCATCGTGCGGTCAACCCTCGAGACTGGACTCTCGCTCTTAGGGATGGACGCCCCCGAACAGATGTAGCGTTGCGGCAGGCTCAGGGGTGAGCCCGTGGCCTCATAAGGGCTGCCGTTCAGAACGCAGGGGGTAGGCCATGAAGGTACGCGCAAGCGTTGTCTCGGAATTGCACGGAAAGTGGGAGACCAAGGAGATCGAGCTCGACGAGCCACACGCTGGTGAGGTTCGGGTCAAGATGGCCTTCTCCGGAATGTGCCACTCCGACGAACACGTTCGAACTGGCGACATCAGCCAGGCTCCAGAAGTTCTCCAATTCTTCGGCGTGGACTCGATGTTCCCGCTCATTGGTGGCCACGAAGGCTCAGGCATTGTTGAAGCCGTTGGGCCAAATGTCACCGCTCTCGCTCCTGGCGACAAGGTCGCAGTCTCGTTCGTCCCTGCATGTGGACGCTGTGAGCCATGTGCCTCTGGTCGGCAGTATCTCTGCGACTTGACCTCGATGACGCTCGCCGGTCCAATGATGAGCGACATGACCTGGCGTCATCACCTCGATGGCAAGAACGTCAACCGGATGGCCCAGCTTGGGACCTTCTCTGACTACATCGTCGTCAACGAGGCGAGCCTCGTGAAGATTGAGCCATGGCAGGACCTTCGTGCCGCCGCGCTTATTTCGTGCGGCGTTTCAACCGGTTTCGGTTCCGTTGTTGACCGTGGTGCGGTGCAGCCTGGTGAAGTCGTTGCCGTTGTTGGTTGTGGTGGCGTTGGATCCGGAGCGATCCAAGGAGCACGCATTGGTGGAGCGCGAGCAGTCGTTGCCATTGACCTCAACCAGAGCAAGGTCGACCGTGCAATGAAGATCGGCGCGACGCACGGTGCGACGTCGATGATCGATGCAGCCTTCAACGTGCTTCCTGACCTCACGTTCGGTCGGAACGCCGACATGGTGGTGCTGACCCCAGGCGTGCTCACGGGAGACCTCATTGAGCAGGCTCGATCGATCTGTGCAAAGGGTGGACGGATCGTTGCAACGGCGATTGCACCGTTTGATCAGAACTCGACAGAGTTGAACCTGTTTGGTTTGGCAATGTTCAACCAGGCGCTTCTGGGAACGGTCTTTGGTTCGGCAAATCCCCGCTTCCAAATCCCGAAGCTCCTTCGTCTCTATGAAAAGGGCATGCTCGACATTGACACGATCATCACCCAGGAGTACACGCTCGATGAAGTGCAAAAGGGTTACGACGACCTTGAAGCGGGCACCAATGTCCGCGGCGTCGTTCGCTTCGACTGAGGTCTAGTCCTCAGAAGGTGACGACGAAGAGAACCACGTGAACGAGGGGTGCAATGCGCCCCTCGTGTTCGCGTGGATGGCGCCATAGAGGACCCCATACGAATACGAGAGATCGTCGAGTCCTTGCAGTCCAAGTGCCGGAAGCAACTTTGACGTCGCTCGGTGTTTCCACCAGCGAGGGGCGAAGGCAAGAGCTTGCAGCCCAAGGATCGGCAATCGAAGTGGTCGCAGGAGGACTCCTGCCGCGAGCAGAAAAGGACCGTAGGTTCGAACGGTTTGTCGAGCGAGCGCCGGTCCCGCATTGATTGATCCAAGGATGACCGTCGATGCAGCGAGTTGGTACGGAGTTGCTGCGCGTCCTTCAAGACGTCGACCGAGCAGCACGGTTGGAATGATGAGCGACACCGCAGAGAGCACGGGATTGAACGTCAAGAGGCCAAGCCAAGAAAGGGCGGTCCAACCAGACGTGGCAATTGGGGTGGTCGCCTCTCCGTGTTGCTTTGTGAGCTCTCCGGCACTCGTGCCGTAGGAAAAACGTTGGGCGCACCATGAGGCCAACGTTGGTCGGACGGGGTGAGTGGCCGTTGAGGCGGGGTCGTAGCGAATGAGCCAACCTTGTTGGTGGAGCGACCAAATGAAGTCAACGTCTTCGCCAACATGGAGCGATTCGTTGAACCCCTGGGCCAGTTCTCGCCTGACGAAGAGGAGTGCGGACGGTACGTAGCTCACCCTGCTGAGAGGACGAACGGTCGCAGGTTCTTCCCCAAGGTCAAGGGGGGACGACCAAGTCTCATAGGACTGGAGTTGACCCGTGCCACTCGCGACCACGATTCGCGGAGCAACTGCGCCAACGGCTGGGTCACTGAAGTGCGCAAGAAGATTCGGGAAGGCGTCTCTGTCGGGAACCACGTCAGAATCAAGGAAACAAACGATGTCGCTCGATTGAAGTGCAGCCCCAGAATTGCGAGCGGCAGCAGGGCCGAGCGGTAGTTCGTGGCGGATATACGTCGCTCCATGCAGGTGGCAAGCAGCCTCGAGTTGAAGGGCGTCGATTGCCTCCGATCCGTCATCGACGACGAGGACGTCAAGGTCGTGGAGTGCTGCGAGGAGGAGCGTTACTTCGTCCACTCTCCCGTGAGTTGGAATGACGACCGACATCGTCAGGGGTTCATCTGGGGTGGGGGTTACCACGTGGAGAAAGCCGGTCACTTCGAGGCGACGAGCGAGAGCGCCTTCTCCTTTTCTGTTGGTGACTGCCGTTGGCTCTTTCCATGTGTTGAGGAGGTCAGCAACGGACTGATTGACCCTCAACATACGAAAGGGTGAGCCACCAAACCACAGCGTTCCTCCGGCGTGAGATCGTGCCGAAGCTTCGAGTTGAACGACCGTTCCAGGGGCGAGATCATCTACCCGAGCATTTGACGACTCATGATTGAGGTCGCGTAGGTTCCCCATGTGGCCATTCTCGCAGGATGGTCATGAGGACGCGCCGGAGCTTCTGTTTGTTACCCTGCCGCGATGGGGACAACTCGGAAGTGGCGCTTCGGATCGATGGCATTCCTCGTCGCCATCTCGGTGATTCTCCCGCAGTCCTACGCGTTTGCTACTCCGGATCCACTTGCGGTGTTGTCAATGGAGCTCGCCGCCGCATCGGTGCAACAGAAGCTTCCACTCGACGTCCAACCACCGCCGAGCGAATGGGGAACGAGTCAGTGGACTCACGACGCGTTCTCCCTACCCAATAATTTCTGTTTTGCTCTCCGGACCGATGTCCAAGTTCCAGTCCAGGCTTGTCACTTTGGCGATCTTCACTCGAGAAAGCTCTTGGCCCTATTCGGTGACTCGCAGATCTACCAATGGCTTCCAGCTTTTGATCTCTGGGGAACGCAAAATGGCTGGCAGGTGGTAATGCTCTCGAAAGCTGGCTGCCACCCATGGCCGTCGCCTACGTACACCTACGACGAACACCGGTCCGCCGGAGACACCGTCATTCCCTATCCGGAGTGTCCAATCTTCAATGCTTGGGCCAAGCGTCAACTGGTCAAGTTGAAACCGACGCTCACCATTGTGAGCGGGGGGATCGGGACCCTCTCGTCGCTGGCGAGCGAGCATGCGATTGGTATTGAGCAAGGAGTCGCCACACTGGTCAGCTCAATTGCAAAGACTGGATCGAAGGTGATCATGCTCGGCAATACGCCCTGGTTCATTCAGGATCAACCTTCTCCACTCTGCCTCTCGCTCCACACGACCGCCGTTGCTCGCTGTTCCATCTCTACCTCATTGCTCACAAGTCCGACCAGACCGCTGATGGCGGAGATGAGCAGGGCGATCGACATGATCGCCAAGGACAATGTGGTCCCAGTTGTTCGAGTCTTGCCTCTGCTCTGCACCACTCGTCGATGTCCAACGGTGAGTGCGTCGACGGTCATGTATTTCGATGGCACCCATATCTCACATCAGTGGGCGATCCATGTCGTCCCGGCATTGAGCGAGCTTCTCCAACCGTTCCTCGGAACGACCTGAGCGGAAGCAGGTAGTTTTCTTCGCGGTACGCTGGCGCAAGTTGAGAGGGGAATCCTATGGATGACGTGGTGATTGACGAAGAATCTGCCGAGACGGTTGAAGACCTTGTTGTCGACGAATTGCTCGTTGAAGAGGTTTCGATCGACGGGATGTGCGGGGTTTACTAGACCGTGTCATCAAGCTCTGCGACGGAGGTTCCGTCCTTCGATGTCGCTAAGGGCTGGACTCTGTCCCCTGAAGTCGCCATTCGACCCGAGAAATTCGGCGCGCTTGCCTACCACTATGGAAACCGTCGCCTCGTCTTCTTGAAGTCTCCTGAACTCGTCACCCTCGTCGAGGCGCTTTCGAAGTTTCCCTCCGTGACCGAAGCGCTCCACGCAAACCTCGCTCCAGAGCGACATGCCTCATATGCCCGAGCCCTTGCCCGGCTCGCCGACTCGGAGGTGCTCGTTGCCCGCTGATCTCTCGCTTCGCGATCGTTTCAAACAGGGACTCGACGCACCGATTTGTCTCACGTGGGAACTCACCTACGCCTGCAATCTGGCGTGCATTCACTGCCTGAGTTCGTCAGGTCGCCGAGACCCACGTGAACTCACCACGGCAGAAGCCAAGCGCATCATCGACGAGATGGTGGAGATGCAGATCTTTTACGTCAACATTGGGGGCGGCGAGCCCATGGTTCGAACTGACTTCTTCGAGCTCCTTGACTACGCCAGCAGTCAAAACGTCGGCGTGAAGTTCTCGACCAATGGGACGAGAATCACGGCCGAGAACGCCAAGTATCTTGCAGGACTGGGCTATCTCGACATTCAAATCAGCTTGGATGGAGCAGATCGGGCAACCAATGACGCCATTCGAGGCGAAGGTTCCTATGACGCGGCGCTCCAGGCAATGGAGCATCTCAAGAACGCTAACTTCGGTGAATTCAAAATCTCGGTGGTCATTACCCGTCAGAACGCGGGCCAACTCGATGACTTTCGAGCCCTTGCGGATCGATTCGGGGCGCAACTTCGCCTCACGAGACTTCGACCTTCCGGTCGGGGCGTCGACACGTGGGAGGAGTTGCACCCAACAGCGCAACAACAGCGTGACCTGTATGGCTGGCTTGTCAACCACCCAGATACCTTGACGGGGGATTCGTTCTTTCACCTCAATGCCTTGGGTGACCCGATCGACGGACTGAATCTCTGCGGTGCCGGGAGAGTGGTCTGCCTCATTGACCCAATTGGCGATGTCTACGCCTGTCCCTTCGTCATCCATGACGAGTTTCTGGCGGGCAATGTTCGAGCACCAGGTGGTTTCGCCAAAGTTTGGAAGACCTCGGAGCTCTTTCAAGAGCTTCGAGAACCAAACAGTGCCGGTGCCTGCGCATCGTGCGGAAGCTATGACGCCTGCCAAGGTGGCTGCATGGCAGCAAAGTTCTTCACCGGACTGCCCCTCGACGGTCCGGATCCGGAATGTGTCCTTGGCCATGGTGAGACGGCGCTGAAAGCTCAGCCAGTTCAATTACTTCGTCGCCCATCTGGTGACCACTCGAAACCAATTCCGGTAGCGCTCGTCGCGAACTGACGTGGCGGTGCGTCGCTTTCAAGAGTGGACGAGTCCTGAGGTCGATTCGACGTCGATGCTCGTTCTTGCCCTCGGCTCAACCGAACAACACGGTCCACATCTGCCACTTTCGACCGACACCATTGTCGCGGAAGCACTGGCAACCCACCTCGTCGGTGCGGTGAGTGGTTTCACGCTCGGACCAACGATGCCGATTGGTGCGTCTGGCGAACACGCCGGCTTCAAAGGAACCCTTTCGCTTGGCACCTTGGTCTTGACTCATGCACTTGTCGAGATCGTTCGATCTTCTCGAGGTTCAGCTGCAGGTGTGTTCTTCGTCGTTGGTCACGGTGGCAATGAACCAGCAGTCAGTGCCGCGATCGCGCAGTCGACGTCCGAAGGTGATCTCGTCGGCGTTGGTTACTGCGGTCTGCCTGGCGGCGATTCCCATGCGGGACGAACCGAGACATCGCTCATGCTGCATTTGGCGCCTCAGCTGGTGGCGATGGAGCGAGCACAACAAGGGAACACCACGCCGCTCGTTGAACTGCTTCCGCAGCTCCAGGCTTCAGGGGTGAAGCACGTCAGTCCCAATGGTGTTCTCGGAGACCCGACGGACGCATCGGCGAGCGAAGGAAGATCACTCTTCGAGAAGATGGGTGCGAGGCTGGTGGAAACCGCAACGATTTGGCTCGAGGGGCAAACATGACACAACGAGTTGCATTGGTAACTGGTGGAGCAAGGGGAATTGGTGCCGCAACGGTGCGAGCACTTGTTGCGGAGAACTATGCAGTCGTTGTTGTCGATCTTGGGCGAGACCTTCCCGGTGTTCCCTATGCCATGGGATCGAAGGACGATCTAGCGCTCCTTCGAGCAGACCTTGGTGACGCCATTCAGACCGTCGAGGGCGACGTTCGTGAATTGTCGACGTTGCAGCAGGCCGTCCAAGTAGCAAAAGAGCACTTTGGTGGCCTCGACGTTGCTATTGCTGGTGCGGGTCTTGCAACGGGAGGTGTTCCGGTTTGGGAGCAAACCGAAGAAAGCTTCCTGGCAAATGTTTCGGTCAACTTGCTTGGCGTTCACCAAACCGCTGTTGCCGCCATTCCAGCGTTGCTTGAACGGCCCAAGCCCCGCAGCGGTAGGTTCCTCGCAATTTCCTCCACTGCAGGCCTCATCGGTCAGCCCAAACTCACTGCCTACTCGGCGTCTAAGCACGGCGTCATTGGCTATGTGAAGGGACTTGCTGCAGATCTTGGGACCACGGGCGTGACGGCGAACGCGGTCTTGCCCGGTTCAACTCGCACGGCAATCCTCGAGGCGTGCGCCGCAATGTATGACCTCAACTCCGTCGAAGAGTTCGCCGTCCACCACTTGAATGAACGGCTCTTGGAGCCTGAAGAGCTCGCTGCCGTGCTGGTGTTCCTCGCCGGAGAAGCCTCCTCAGCAATTACTGGAGCGGCGATTCCCGTTGACGGTGGAATGACCGCCTCGTAGGGCTCAGTCGGCGACCCATGCGCCGGTCATGTGTGCGACGGCTGAACCATCAAGGTCACTGAGTTTCGTTGCAACAAACTCGGTTGACCATGGACTCGTTTGGTAGCGAAGTTTCGGTGAAGGGTCGTTGACAATGTCGACCAGAACCTCTGCGACGTCCATGGACGTCTGCATGCCAGCCATCCGCTCTGGTGAGCCGAGACGCGACATGTAGTTGGCCTTGGCCGAAGCGTAGGGATCGCTCGGATCACCTGAGAGAACTTCATCGAGGCCCTGAAGGTTGGCAATGAACTTTGTCGCGACTGGCCCAGGTTCAACAATGGAAATTGAAATGCCGACCGATGCAGCTACTGGATGAAGGCTTTCGAGCAGTCCTTCAACGGCAAATTTTGCCGCGCAGTACGCATCGTTGAAGGGCTGGCCAACTGCCCCTCCAACTGACGAAACGACAATGACCTTTCCCGAACCGTTGGCACGCATATGTGGAAGGACGGCTTGGACCATCTGGGCGGCCCCAAAGAAGTTCACTTCCATGGCTTCGCGGAGTTTGGAGAACTCAAGCTGCTCGAGCGTCCCGACGTAGCCAGTTCCGGCATTGTGGAGCAGGACATCAATGCCGCCTGTCACTTCCATGTCGGCAACGACGCCTTCGACGCCACCGCGATCGGTGACGTCAACGAGAACAACCTCAAGGCTGGCACCAGCATCAGAAGCCGCCTGCAGGAGGATGGCTCGAGCCTCTGGCGTTCTGACGGTCGCGACGACTTGGTGGTGCTTTGCCAAGAGCAGCGCCGCCGCTTCGCCTATTCCACTTGATGCTCCGGTGAGCAGTACTCGGGACATGGTCGCCTCACAGTCTGTGGCCCGATGGCCACGGAGGTCACCGTAGTGGGTCAGCTAGGAGAGGCGCGGCTCGACGTCAGCGGACGTCTCTGCTCGCCAGAGAGCTAAGTACGAAGGATAGGTAAGTCCTTCAGTGACGTAGCCAGCTCGTTCCAACTCCCGGTAGTAGGCGGGAAGGTTTCGAAAGGGAATGCCCATGTCAACGTGATGCGCAAGATGCCAACCTGTGTTGTACGGGACAAACCAAAAGCGAGCGATGAGGTGCTGGCGGACATCGTGCGTCGTTGCCCGCCGATCGGGACTTTGCTGCATGCCGCCGTGTTCGGCAATGGCGCGGAGGCGATTGAGGACTCGCCATTGCGTCATCCACGGAAGGAGCCAAAAGGCGAAGTACGCCCACCAAGCACCGGTTGCAAGCCATGCAGCCACACCCATGGCAACTTGAACACTCAAAATCGGTCCTGAAATCGTTCGGCCCTGCGGCGTCTTGAGCGCCCGAAACAGTGGGGTCAAGTTCTTCCAACCAGATATTCCGATCGCATCACGGATGAGTCGTCGACGAAGAGCAGCTCTCGTTGTTGGGTAGCCAACGTAGAACGCGATATCGGGTTCATCTCGTCCGAATTCTTCGCGGTGGTGAGCGAAGTGGCTTCGACGGTAGATCGAAATCGGCACAAGCGCAGGGGAGGCAATGAGCCACTTGCCTACCCAGTCATTGATCGAGGCCTTCGAGAACAACAACTTGTGGGCTGCTTCATGCATGAGGATCGCGAACCTCGCATGCATTGGCCCCATGAGGAGAAAGCCAAGCAACACGGACCACCACGTACCAATTGCGGTGCTTGCGCCGACGATGACGGCCACCCACATCCAGACCATGAAGACCGAGACGGCGTTTTGGACGTTCGGGATCTTGCGCAGTTCGGCGCGAAGGGCAGGAATAGCCTTCCCGGATTCGAGGAGGCGGTCTGTTGGAAGCACCGAGGGTCGGAGCTCTTCGCCTGGCACCATGGTCGGTGCGGGACCGCGTGTCCCCTGGTTCACGCGTCGAGCAGGGCGAGCATTTGCCCGAGTGAACGGCCGGCTTCGAGTTGGTGGCTCAATTCCGCCATGGGGTTCACGTGGTAGCGGTTGTTCCTACCCACTCGCTCAATGGTGACGACGCCTGAGCGTTCGAGGTCTCGAAGGAGACGTTGCGTTGCCCTTGGCGTGATGCCTACCTGAGCGGCGAGATCCTTCAATCGGATCTCTGGTTCACGATGAATCGCGACCAACACATGACTGTGATTGGTGAGGAAACACCACCCATTGGTCCCCGTGAAGAAATCTTCCATGGCGCGAACCTAGCGAGGTCGCGGCGATCTTCCAAACTCAGATCGATGAAGCGCGCTTTGAAGCGACGGTGGTAGACCAAAGGAGTGAACGCAACTTCATTTGCTCTCAACCTGTTCTTTGCCCTTGGAACCTGTATTTCTTGGCTCCTTCTTGCGTTTCTGGTCAGTCGAATTGTGCACCGCCATGCCGTGATTGATGTCTTCTGGGGCTCGGGATTCTTGGTCGTGTATCTCGAATCACTCGGCTCGTCGGCACTCATGAGCAGGCACGCAGCGCATCCGTGGTTCCACAACCATGCGGCGTTCTCTGCGCGGATCTTGGTGCTGGTCCTTGTTGCCCTCTGGGCGCTTCGTCTGTCGGGTTACCTTGCGTTGCGTCAGCGAGGGCAGGGTGAAGACCCTCGCTACACGATGATCCTGCGAGGCGCCAAGGGGCGAAATGAGAACCTTTACGCCTTGAAGACGATTTATGGACTTCAAATGGGGCTCTTGTTCTTCGTTTCCCTTCCGCTGCAGTGGCTGGCATTCGCACAACACTCGATGCTTCCTGTTGCTGCTGTTGGTGGAGTGCTGATGGCGATAGGTCTCGGGTTTGAATCCATTGGTGACGCACAACTTCGAGCCTTTCTCCGAAACCCGGCCAACAAAGGCACGACCCTTCGCACAGGCCTCTGGCGCTATACCCGGCATCCGAACTACTTCGGCGATGCGGTTGTTTGGTGGGGGATTTTTGTGGTGGCCGCATCGACAGGATGGGGCATCGCGACGGCGCTCTCACCAGTCGTGATGACCTACCTCCTCACGAATGTGTCTGGGAAGCCGCTGCTTGAAGGGCGACTCAAGCGAACTCGACCCGACTACGACGAGTACGTCGCGTCAACGAGCGGTTTCTTTCCTCGTCGACCCAAGCCCTCTTCTCAATCGTGAGAGCGCAGCACTCGGCGAACTAGAACGGGGGATCATGGAAGAGTCTCTCGAGGCCGGGTCTGAGCAATCAGCCAGCGCAACCGTCGCAGACCCCCGAGCCACCTGGGGCAGGGGTGCTTGGTTGGCCTGGGGCGCTTTGCCTCCACTGGTTGCATGGATGTTCTTGCGTGTCATCGTCACCATTGGCTCGCCAAAATGGGTTCGTCCATGGTCGTTCTCGGCAACACCTTGGACGAGGGTGGATGCGTTCAACTACCTCGCAATCGCAAGCAGCGGCCGCCATGTTGCACCCTGTGATCCAAAGATTCAGATCCTTATCCCAGGCGCGCACTTCTGCGGCACCGCTGGGTGGTTGCCTGGCTATCCCTACCTGTTAAGGGCTACGGGTTCACTGTTCTCTATGAGTTACGACGTTGCCGGCGTGGTGTTGTCAAACCTCGCGGCGCTCGCGGTGTTCATGGTGCTTTGGCGAGGACTGCTCTGGAAAAAGCCTCCGGTGAAGGCGCTCTTGGTGCTTGGCCTCCTTGCGAGCTTTCCTGGTGCGGTGTATGCGGTCGCCGTGTTTCCAATTTCGATGGCCACACTCGGCATCGCGGTCTCGATTGTGAGTTTCAAGCAAGGCCGTCCTCTCATCGCGGTCCTTGGGATGACCCTTGCGACCTTCACGTATCCGTCGGCGATCTATGCGTTGCCAGCGTTGTTCTTGGCACTCTGGTGGACGCTCGAACGAGA
>CAIQUD010000074.1 GCA_903874965.1 uncultured Actinomycetes bacterium
AACCCCAAAACCCCATACTTCATTTTCAATGAGATCTCTCGAAATCAGTCAGTGAAGGTTCTTCTTTATGTTCTTGACGAAGTATTAGCTTTGCGACTTTTTGTGCATAGTACCCACTATCTGCTTCAGGACTATCCAGTACGTAATGCCGATGCCGATGGTGGCGGCAGTTCCATAGATCGTGTGCCCGAAAGCTTCCATGATGACAATCGAGATCAGTCCCGCAAGAAGGCTCGCGATACTGGCGAGCCCGCACATTCTCAACAGGGCTCTGGAATGGTGCGTTCGGGCGTCATCGGAGAATTTTCTGTAGGCCAAAGGACGAATCCCGTTCGTGACAAGTGGTTGAATTCCCGTGACAGAGTTGGCGACGACGAATGCGCCGATCCAGTGAGGCTCGCGGAGAATGCCAAAGATCACAATGGGTGCAATGGTGGCGCCATTGACGACGAGCGACTGACCGCCTGACGTGAGTGACTTCGAGTAGTTCTTCCGGACCCATTCCATCGACGCGGAGACATCGAGTCTCGTAAGCAAATGACGCGAGAAGACGAGGGAGAGTAAGGCACCAGCTGTCCACGCCAATATCGCCTCAGCGGGTTTTGGGTGCAAGATGCTGTCACCGAGTAGGAAGAGGAGAGCAACTTGAAAGAAGAACCACGAGGCGTCCATGTAGAACGCTCTCTTCACCAACTTTCGACAGATCCATTCGTAGCGCAACTTGTCCTGAATCAAAATGACACCCAAGCTCATGACCATGAGGCCGATGGCTGATGGCGTGATCAAAGCTTCGATCAACGCCCCGAAAATTACGCAGACGACGGCAACAATAAGAATTGGTGGACGTAGGGGAGCATCGTCGATCTCGTGACGTTGGTCGGTTCTCGAGAGGCTTAGGACGATG
Organism: uncultured Actinomycetes bacterium; assembly: GCA_903874965.1. Lineage (GTDB taxonomy): Bacteria > Actinomycetota > Acidimicrobiia > Acidimicrobiales > RAAP-2 > CAIQEU01. The sequence continues at coordinate 905 of CAIQUD010000074.1, forward strand.
TCGGAAGTCGAGGCTCGGAATGCCGACACCACCAAGAGAACAATGGTGTAAACAAAGCCGACTTCTCCAAATGAAGCCGCATCCAATCCCCTAGCGAGTTGGCTGAGGAGAAGTGCATTTCCAACTCCCGCGATCGCTTGGTCCGAAGTCGACCATGCGTAGGGAGCCAAACTCGAAATTCGCGAGAAGATTCTCGTCATGCGAGAAGAACTTAGTTGACTCAGGTTGAGAATCATGGTGGCTCAGCACACCGGCGCGATTCGTTGATCAAGGGTGACGAGCAACCAGTCGCACACGAAGTGACTATTCGGCGGAGCCTCCTCCAAAAGTTGGACGAGAGTCGGGCGTTCGACAAACATCTTGCGACGACCGAGGGAAAGCGGATTGGGCGTGTTCAGAGCGAAGTATTGTTCGGAGGTTGGCACAGCGTTTTAACCCAATTCGAGCCAAGGCAGGTTGGTCAATGGATGACCGTACAGAAGATCGTTCTCTCGACGAAGCCAACCTCAACGCCTCACCTTCGGTCACTGTGGTGGTTCCTGTTCTAAACGAGGTCAGATACATTGGTCGCTGCGTTGAATCCATCTTGAATCAGGACTACCCGCAGGACCGGCTAGACGTTGTCATTGTCGATGGCATGTCAACGGACGGCACCCGAGAACTCATTGAGGAACTCATGTTGAGGGACGGCCGAATCACGCTCTTGGACAATCCCCAGGTCATTCAATCGGCTGGTATGAACCTTGGCGTTGCGCAAAGTCTTAGCTCTTTCATCTGTCGCCTTGACTCGAAATCCTGGGTGGATCCAGACTACCTGCGTAAGTGTGTTTTAACGGCGCAACGCACGGGCGCTGGCAATCTTGGTGGACGAAGAGTGTCGGTGGGTACCGGACGAAAACAAGAAGGCATCGCTTGGGGAATGTCGTCTCGCTACGGTGCGTCTCACTACGCGTATTCAACCGTGGGCGGATCGGTTCAAACTATCTATCCCGGGTTCATTAGTCGCGACGCGGGTGATGCCATTGGTTGGTTTGATGAGCACGTTGGTGTTCACGAAGATTTTGACTTCAATACGAGGCTGCGAGCATCGGGTCGCGATGTATATATGGACCCTGACATTGTGATCTACTATTCGCCGCGCGAGAACCTAGGAAAATTGACTACTCAATACTTTCGTTACGGACGATCAAAATCTTCCCTGGCTCGTCAGGGGAGGCCCGTCGTCAGCCTCCGTAACTTGATTGCTCCCCTTTTTGTTGTCTCCGTGATTCTTCTCGTCATCACGTCAGCTGTTATCGGGACACCCTTGCCGATTCTGGCCTACCTCGTTCTTTACTTCTTGACTCTTTTCGTCCTCGCAATTCCTCGAGGAGTTCGATCTCCCGTCGAGGTTCTTGCGACAACGTCTGCCCGCGTAATTGCTTTAAGTTGCATGCATTTTTCGTGGGGCACCGGATTCCTGGTCGGGCTACTGCGGCGCTCAACGTACACCGTTTTTGATGAGTAAGAAGCGAAGCACGATGAACAAACGTCTGCTTGTTATCGAAAGTCGCGAGAGATGAACGCGGTGCCCGCATCAGTAGTTTTTGCAACCAGTTCGGCACCATTCGGTGTCAGTGAAACGTGGCTCCAATCTGAAGTGAGCGAGATCGCTCGGACGCGGGATGTGTACCTCGCCCCGATACTTGGTCGTGGTGAACGGCAAAACTGGCCAAATGCGAAATATCTCAGTAATGGATCCGTCCTCTTGTATCCAAAGGCAATTCTTAGACTTTTGCGAAAGCCGCTGAGAGACGTTTGGAAATTTGATCGAAATGACGAAAAGTTTCGAAGCTACGTAAAGAAGGTCCTCGCAGCCTTGCGAGGGACTGTGTGGGGTATGCAGTTTCGTCGAGAGGGAATCTCCGTTCGTCTTGTCGTGGCCTCCTTCGCGAGTGGACCAGCCGTTTCGGCGGTCGCCATGGCGCAAATTCTCGACGCGAAAGTGAGCGTTATTGGCCACCGTTTCGACATTGAAATGAGGGCGCCCAAGTGGGTCTACCGGCGCGTCGATCTCACGCGCGCGATTTCGGTCTCGGCGCAGCACGAATTTTTGAACCGGGGAATCGACTCACAGGTAATTCCGCTCGGGGTTGTGGACGAGTTGCGTCCTCGAGATTCGACCTCGAAGGAATTGTCTTGTGTCGCCATTGGTCAATTGGTACCGAGGAAGGGTCACGAGCAAGCGATCCGAGCGGTTGCTGGGCTGAAGGCCGAAGGAATCTATTGCTCGCTGGACATTGTTGGCGAAGGACCCCTGAAGGACAGATTGCACGAAATCATTGAGGATCTCGGGGTTGCCGACCGCGTGCGTTTGCGGGGTCCCGTGCAACGGGTTCGACTTCTAGAAATGCTGGGCGACGAGAGTTGGAACATTCTTGTCCACCCATCCGTTGTTGAGGGAGATCTGGTCGAAGGAATTCCGGCCGTGATTCTTGAGGCAGCCTCACGCGGTCTAGCGGTAATCGCTTCGCCTTCGGGAGGGACTTCGGAGTACCTGGTCGATGGATTCAACGGTTTAGAAATTCGCGGCACCAACGCGACGGAACAAATCGAAAGCCTTTCTTTTCTCATCAAGAAGGTCGCGAGGTATTCAGATTTGCTTGAGGCGCTGACATGCGGAGGGTTTCAATCGCTGGAGCGCTTCACGGCCACGTCAGCGGTGACAACGGTTTTCACCACACTCGAGATTTGATTTCGAACTGATTCGTTGGTCGTGCGGGCTCTCTCGGTGCGCCCCATGGCGTGTTGTGCACCGTTCGCGTTGAGCTCGTGAAGAACCTGGAGAAATGGGAGCGGATATCTCAACCACGAGTTCCCGATCTGGGGAATTGTCGATAGTGACAGACTTGTCGCGCCCTTCCATTCATCATGAGGAGTTCAAGTGAAGCCCGAAGACACTTCTTCACCGCGGAAGATCAAGGTCGCCCTCGTCGCTGCGGAGTACTGGCCAGATGGCGGCGGAGCTGAACGACAGTTGCGCCAGGTTCTTCGTCAGGTGGGGCACGACGATCGTTTTGATGTTTTTGTCATTACGAAGGGAAAGCGTTCATTGGCAACGACAGCAACTGACGGGACCCTTCGTATTCACCGTATTTCAAGAGGTAAGTCCGACGACTACGTCAGTTCGACCAAATTTTCTGCGGGTGCTTTCTGGGCTCTCATCCGGGAGAAGCCAGACATTCTCATCGGTTCCATGCTCCAGTCCGCAACGATGACGGCGGGGCTATACGCGTTCTTATTTCGTCGCCCACTCATTGTGAGGCTCGCGGGAGGCGGCATTGACTCTGCGGGAAACGTCGTGAGCGAAACCAAGATGGCACTGGCGACGAAAAAAGGCGGGATCATTCGTTCGATCTTGTCGAGATCGTCGACGACCATCGTGGCGCCTGCTCGACATCTCTTGGACGATCCGGCTCTCAGCCCATATACGACTTCGGATAGACGAATTCAGATTCCAAACGGTGTTGACCTCGATAGCCAACACGAGCACCACGCTATCCACGGGGACGTCATTTGGTACGGACGAAATGATCCAGCGAAGAATCCCGCGGCCTTGGGGAGAATTGCGGTACAGGCACATGAATTGAACTTCGTCGCCATTGGCCGAATCGATCTCGAAGAAATGCCGAATTTGAATCAGCTTGGTTGGGTGGAGAGACCAGAAGCGGTTATTGCGAATTGCAAAGTCGCCCTCATGACATCTCTCTACGAGGGAACTCCCAATTTCGCTCTGCAGGCACTCGCGTTAGGCAAGTGGGTTATCGGACTGAGGAATGATGCGTTAGAGGAACTCGCGGGCGACTTTCCCGAATGCGTTCGCGTTACCGACGATGAGACCGAAGTCGTGGCATTGCTCCGTTCGGCGATCCAACGGACGCCCCGTCCGCTCACGACAGGCGTTCCGACAATTTCAGACTCCGCTGCTCAGTGGGTTGAGGTCATTATCGATCGAGCGAGACGTTCTCGTTCCACGTCACGCCACGAATAATCATCAAAAGACACGTCTTTATGTCCTAGGCAAAAAAAGGTCCGGCGCAATTCACGTCGCTGGTAACTCCGTGGGCATGAGACCTCGGGACTTGCCGTGCACCTTGCTGCAGCGAACAAAGGGGGGCTTCGGACTTCAGCGTGGTGTGATCGTCGCGAGTAGATCCCAATTTGGCTTGCCGGCGTAGAGCAACGCACGGATTCTGTAGTTGCGAAAGGACCGGAAGCCGAACGCCACCCGCTTGACGCGTTTGGCGA
>CAIQUD010000075.1 GCA_903874965.1 uncultured Actinomycetes bacterium
ACCGCCACCACATTGGTCGGGGCTGTTGGAATCGCCGACGGTGTTACCACCTTGCTCATTGCCGCGATCGAAGAACCCGTGGCATTGGTGGCGATGACCGAGAAGCTGACTGGCACGCCATTGGTCAGACCAGTAACGGTGCAGGTGAGTTCACCGAGTGACGTACACCCCCCGCTCCCACTGCGCGGAATCGTTGAGACGGTGTAGCCAGAAATCGCTGAGCCACCGCTAATGACTGGCGCCCCCCACTGAACGACAACACTCTGATCACCAGGTCGAGCAACAACATTCGTAGGGGCCGACGGACGAGTCAGATGCGGGACAACCGACGGTTGGGGTGTTCCAGCGGGACTGAGACCAGCTCGATTTCTTGCCTTGACCGCAATGGAATACCGAGTTCCATTGGTCAGACCATTGATCTGACAGGTCAATGCACCACTGGTTGTGCAAACACGCCCACCTGGGGACGCCGTTGCTTGATAGGACGTAATTGGAGCACCGCCAGTAGAAACCGGTGGCACCCACGAAATGAGGGCCGATCCAGCTGCTGAAGCAGCGGAGATCAAGCGAGGTGGGCTCGGTGGGCGAATCGGAGCGGCATCGACAGCGCTGAACCACGCGCCAACCCCAACGGTCGCCAATAAGGCGACCGCGACCACTTGCTGGCGCGCCGAGAGCTTGACCACGATCAATAGTTTGTCAGGCAACTGCGTTGAGAGGCGGCCGCCACCTGAACCAAACCAAAGGAACCCTGAGACACGAGCCCAGACGCCGCAACTGGGCTCTCCGTCACTGGTCTCCGGTCAATCGCCCGAGCCGCTCGGTGATCTCACGTGTGGCCGAAGAAAGATTGAGCGTATAGAAGTGGAGGCCAGGAACACCTCTGCCAAGAAGGACTTCACAAAGTTCAGTGGCGAGATCAATACCAGTGGCTCGGACGGCAGCATCTCCACCTAACTCGTGGGCATGTTGGAGTTTCTCAACCATCCACGTCGGCACTGCGGAGCCCATTCTCTCCATCCTCGGAATAGACGAGAGCGAAGTCACCGGCATGATGCCTGGGAGCACTGGCTTGGTGGTGCCAAGCCTTGCAAGATCATCAACGAGGGAACTCCAGTCATCTGCTTCAAAGAGAAACTGGGTGACAGCGAAATCAGCGAGATCAAGCTTTTGCGCCAAGCGGGCCCTGTCTTCAGCCATTGACGGTGACCGAGGATGCCCGGCGGGATGAGCTGCCACACCAATGGAGAAGTCCCCGACCGACCGAGCAAGTCCGACCAATTCCTCGGCATACGTGAGTTCACCGACCTCTGCGTCAGCATGTGTCGGCGGATCACCACCAAGCGCCATCAGGTTGACGACGCCTGCTGCTTGGTAGGACTCGAGAATCTCGACCAATTCCTCTTTGGAATGCGCAACGCAGATGAGGTGCGCCATTGGCGTGAAGATTCCCTTGGCCGCCATAGCGGTGACGAGGTCATAGGTTCGCTGTCGGGACTCTCGCCCACCTCGATACGTGACGGAGACGAACGAAGGCTTGAGTGGCTCAAGCAAGGAAATCGTCTTTTCGAGGATTGTCCGCTCAGCCTCGCTCTTTGGAGGGAAGAACTCGAACGACGTCGTCTGCCCGTTTGCGAGAAGTTGGTCGATTCGTTGGGGCACTAGCTGCGCCCGAAGTCGTCCTCGAGCCGGACGATGTCGTCCTCACCGAAGTACGTCCCGTACTGCACCTCGATGAACACGACTGGTTGATCGCCAATGTTCTCGATGCGGTGTGCAGTCTCAAGAGGAATGTCGATCGACTCCCCATGGCGAAGCACATGATCTACGCCGTCGAGGACCACAAGGGCCTCACCTGAAACAACAAACCAATGTTCAGATCGCTTTGAATGTCGCTGATAACTCAGGCGCTTGCCTGGCTCGACGACAATTCGCTTCACTTTGTGGTTGTCGGCGTGGTCATCAAGGACCAAATACGTGCCCCACGGCCTCGTTTCAAACTCTCGACCGTATGGATCGGTTGCACTCACGATGCGCGCTCCCCAGCAAGCACCGCGTTCTTCAGCAACATTGCTCTTGTCATCGGTCCGACGCCCCCAATTCTCGGAGTGATCCACCCCGCTACTTCTGCCACATTCTCTTCAACGTCGGAGAGAAGTTTCTTCCCATTCCAACTCGTTCCGGCACCGACAACTGCTGCGCCAGAAGCCACCATGCTAGGGGTTATTAGCCCTGCAACACCGGCAGCAGCAATGATGATGTCGGCGGTGCGTGTGTAGCTCCCAATGTCTGCAACTCCAGTGTGCACTTGGGTAACCGCAGCATTGCAACCGGCTCGCTTTGACGTGAGCAACAGACTGAGGGGCCTTCCAATGGTGGTTCCTCGTCCAACAATGACGACGTGGCGACCTTCAACAGGAACTTCATAGGCTGCAAGCATCTCGACGATGCCAGCAGGCGTGCAGGGAAGTGGACCCGGCGCACTTAAGACAAGCTTTCCAAGATTCACTGGGTGGAGGCCATCGACATCCTTGGCAGGATCAATTCGAAGCAAGACTTGCTCTTCATTCATGCCCTTCGGGAGTGGAAGCTGCACCAAAATCCCATGAACTGCTGGGTCGGCATTGAGGTCATCGATGAGTGCTTCGACGTCCGCCTGTGTTGCGGATGCTGGCAACTTGTGGTCATAAGAAGTGATCCCAATTGCTGCGCAATCGGCATGCTTCATTGCCACATACTTCGCCGAAGGTCCGTCATCGCCAACGAGCACCGTTGCGAGCCCAACGCTGCGGCCAATCGCCGTTAACCGAGCTACTCGATCGGCCAACTCCATCTTCATTCGCGCGGCGAGGCGCTCTCCGTCAAGCAGTATGGCCATCGTTCTCTCCTCTGACGTTGACTAGTGGCGGAAGTGGCGTTCGCCAGTGAGCACCATGGCAATGCCGGCCTCATCAGCAGCCGCGATGACCTCTGCGTCGCGGATCGACCCTCCGGGTTGAACTACAGCGCTCACTCCTGCGGAGGTCAATGCTTCAAGACCATCAGGAAACGGGAAGAACGCGTCCGATGCTCCTGCAGCACCAATGGCTGCAGGTCCGGCCTTGGTGACCGCAATGCCTGCGGAAATGACCCGCGATTGTTGCCCAGCCCCAATCCCAGCTGCGACCCCGTCTTTGGCAATAACAATTGCATTAGACGTCGTGCGCCCACATACACGCCACGCAAGTTGCAGGTCTCGCCACTCCTCTGGCGTTGGCTGACGGTTCGTGACCACGTTCCAACTCGAAGGAGGAGCGAGGAAGTCGTCCGCCCCCTGCACAAGGGTCGTGTCGCCGAAGGAACGGATCTGGAGCGCAATGGTCTCGGGTGCTGGTGCTTCGAGCAGGCGAGTTGCCTTCCGCCGGGCATGAAGCATCTCAATCGTCCCAGGCTCATAGGCCGGAGCAATGATCACATCGGCCTGCGGACCTTCGCAGATCGCAGTGGCCACTTCAGTGCTCACTGGATCGGACAGCGCCACAATTCCGCCGAAAGCGGAGAGTGGATCACAGGCGAGCGCAGCCGAAAATGCAGCACCGAGGGTGTCCGCTGTCGCCGCACCACAAGGGTTGGCGTGCTTGATGATTGCGACAGCTGGCCCCGATGAATCCGCTGCGAGTTCGTTGACCAGCCGCCAGGCCGCATCAGCGTCGAAGAGGTTGAGATAACTGAGAGCAGTTCCGCCATGTTGGATGACGGCGTCCCAGAAAGGAGCCGTGCCGACCCGTCGATAGCGAGCCCCACGCTGATGAGGATTCTCGCCATAGCGAGCTACCTGTGCTCGCTCAAGGCTCAGGTGAATCGTGGGTGGAAGTTCCCGATCTTCTTCGGGACCTTCGCGATCGAACCACGCGACAATCGCCGCGTCATACGACGCCGTATGTGCAAACGCCGCTCGGGCCAAGCGTCGACGAGTCTCGTCAGAAAGGCTCTTTGCCGAACGAAGTTCATCGAGCACGACGGTGTAGTCCGAAGGGTCAACGATGATGCCGACATGGGCGAAATTCTTCGCCGCGGCACGGACCATAGTTGGACCGCCAATGTCAATGAGTTCAACAGACGGGTCAGACGAGAATGGGTAGAGATTGCACACGACGAGGTCAATCGGCGCAATGCCATTTGCTTCGAGGTCAGCGAGGTGCTCAGGCTTCGACCGATCAGCGAGGATCCCGCCGTGAATCTTTGGATGGAGCGTCTTCACCCGACCGCCGAGCATCTCCGGGGAACCCGTGACGGTTGCGACGTCGAGGTGGGCAATCCCTGCCTCGGTCAGTGCCTTTGACGTATTGCCGCTCGCGATGAGCTCGATCCCAAGCTCGACGAGACCTTCAGCGAAGGGAAGGAGATTCGTCTTGTCATAGACACTCAGTAATGCGCGCATAGCCGGCTCATCCTCCAGTTGAGCCCACGAGGGGCTGGTTGTGCTCGAGTCGGTCGAGCGCCGTGAGAATGGTTCGTGGGTAGAGCTTTCGTTCAACTTCTTTGATGCGTTCCTGCAGCCCTTCGGGCGTGTCACCCTCGTGGATTGGCACCACTGCTTGAGCGAGAATCGGTCCCTCGTCGAGTTCCAAAGTAGCAACGTGCACCGTGCAGCCTGTCACCGTTGCCTTGGCATCCAACGCATCAGCCACTGCATGCCAGCCCTTGAACTCCGGAAGCAGTGAAGGATGCGTATTCAGAATGCGCCGTTCATAGGCAGCATGAAAGGCCGCGTTCACGATCGTCCCGAATCCAGCCATCGCAACAAGATCAACGGAATATGGCAGCAATGCCTCAACCAGAGCGTCGCAGTAGGCATCTCGGTCAAATGCTTTGGTGAAGCCACCGAATTCTTGGCGATCGCAGAGCACTGCAGATATGCCGGCAGCGCCAGCCACTTCAAGACCCCTACAAGGTCGGTCAGCCGCCACGACGGCTATCGGAACCCCGGCAGCCAACATGGCTTCCATGATGGTGCCAGCACCAGAGACCAAGACGGCGACGTTCACTCCCTCAATGCTCCCTTGTTGGCAGTTGAGGTGAGTGGACGTGCTCGATCACTTGAGGTTTTTTACGACCTCGATCATGGCGTTTCCCGCCTCGGTTGGGTTGAGTGCAATGGTGACACCTGCTGCACGCAGCGCATCCATCTTTGCCTGGGCCGTGCCTTGCGAGCCCGAGATGATTGCTCCGGCGTGGCCCATCTTGCGTCCAGGAGGTGCGGTCACTCCAGCAACGTAAGAAACAACTGGCTTGGTCACATACTCAGCGATATACGCCGCAGCACGCTCTTCTTCAGAGCCACCGATTTCACCAATCATCATGATGGCCTTGGTGTCAGGATCGGCCTGGAAGGCCTCAAGGCAGTCAATGAAGTTTGTTCCAGGAACAGGGTCGCCACCAATACCAACGCAGGTCGTCTGTCCAACTCCTTGGCTCGAAAGCTCATAGAGCGCCTGGTAGGTCAGCGTTCCAGAACGACTGACGATACCCACCGGTCCGCCTGCCAACGCAATGTCGCCCGACGTGATGCCGATGTTGCACTTTCCGGGGCTGATGATTCCTGGGCAGTTCGGTCCGAGGAGTCGCGTGCCAGGAAAGTTTTGAACGAGCCGGGCATACGTGCGAGCTTCATCTTGAGCAGGAATACCCTCGGTGATGCAGACAATGAACGAGATACCCGCTTCGGCGGCTTCCAAAATTGCTGCACATGCTCCGGCTGGAGGAACGACCACAAACGAAGCGGTTGCTCCAGTCTCGGCAACTGCTTCTGCCATGTTGGCGTAGATCGGAATGCCGTCCACGTCCGTTCCAGCCTTTGACGGTGAGGTACCTGCAACAACTTTGGTGCCGTAGTCACGGTTCCGAAGACCGTGGAAACGCCCTTGCCCACCCGTCAATCCCTGAACAATGACCTTGGTGTTTTCGTCGACGAAAATGCTCATTGCTTCTCCTACTTTCCTGCGAGCTCAACGGCTCGGCGAGCGGCGTCGAGCATGGTTGGCTCGGCGATGAGGCGGTCACTGAGATGTGGCTGCAAGAGCGCACGGCCCTCAGCAGCATTGGTTCCATCGAGACGAAGCACGATTGGGGCATTGATCGAAACCCGGTTGAGGGCTTCCAAGATGCCATTCGCTACGTCATCAACCTTGGTGATTCCACCAAAGATGTTGACGAAGATTGCCTTCACCTTCGGGTCAGAGTTGATGACTTCAAGCGCTGCAGCCATCACGTCGGGGCTTGCACCTCCACCAATGTCGAGGAAGTTGGCTGCCGAGCCTCCAACTTGGTTCACGACATCAAGTGTTGACATGGCAAGGCCAGCGCCGTTGGCAATGATGCCGACGGTTCCATCAAGACCGATGTAGTTGAGGCCCTTTTCCTTGGCCATCTGCTCTCGGACGTCTTCGGTTTCGCCCCAAGCGAAGTCCGCCCATTCAGGGTGACGGTAGGAAGCATTGTCATCCAAGGTGACCTTGGCGTCGAGGGCGTGCACCTTGCCGTCAGTCGTCAAGATGAGTGGGTTAATCTCAGCGAGGTCGCAATCACCTTCGACGTAGCAGGTGTAGAGCTTGACGAGAAGCTCAGCAGCCTGCGCACGAGCAGGCTCGTCAAGGTCAGCGGCGGCGACCCAAGCAGTGGCCATCTCCAAGGTGAGTCCAATGATTGGATCAATAGACAACTTGGCAATCGCGTCAGGGTTTTCTTCGGCGACGACTTCGATCTCAACACCGCCCTCCTTCGAGAGCATGCCGAGGTGGCATTTGTTGGGACGGTCGAGCGTGAAGCTCGCGTAGTACTCCTTCTCAATGTCTGAGGAGTGCTCGACCCAGAGGCGGTGGACCACGTGGCCCTTGATGTCCATGCCGAGAATGTTTCCTGCGTGGAGTCGTACTTCTTCGGCGTTGTTTGCCAACTTGATGCCGCCGGCCTTGCCGCGACCGCCGACCTTGACCTGCGCCTTAATAACGACGGGGTAGATCGCGGCATCTGCCTGGACAACCGCTTCGTCAACCGTGTCGGCTACGCCACCGGGTGAGACCGAGATACCGAACCGGGCAAAGTACTGCTTACCCTGATATTCGAAGAGATCCATGAACTGCGCTCCTTCATTTGCCTAGTTGTTCGGGTTTCGCGCGACGCGCTGCACCTCGAAGTTGGTGGAACAGAACTACAAAAGATCAACTGCCTAGCCAGCGTGCTCCGCTTCTCTGGCGTCGAGCGCTGCTTCGAGCCACGACCCGATTGAAGGGAGGGGGGCGCCTGGCGTAAAAACTTCGGCAACGCCGGCGGCCTTCAGGACTGGAATGTCAGCCTCTGGAATGATGCCGCCAACCATGACCACCACGTCTCCTCGACCTGCCTCACGGAGGAGGTCCACAATCCGAGGAACGAGCGTCATGTGCGAGCCAGAGAGAATCGACAGACCAACTGCGTCAGCATCTTCTTGAACCGTTGCGACGACAACTTGTTCTGGAGTCTGATGAAGTCCGGTGTAGACAACCTCGAAGCCATCATCACGCAAGGCACGCGCGATCACCTTGGCTCCGCGATCGTGACCATCAAGGCCAGGTTTCGCGACAATCACTCGATAGGTTCGCTGCACGCAGGACATGATACGCGTTCTCTAGCGCCTGCTCGTCGGGCCACCGAGAAAGCGGCACGATGACCGCTGCTAGCCTCGGTTCCGTGGAGCACCTTGACGTCCCCAATGGTGACGGTTCGGTTGAATCTTTGCCTCCCAGTCGCCGAACCGGCCCTCTCGTCGGGCTCGTCGAGGCTCTTCGCCCCAAACAGTGGGTAAAGAACGTCCTAGTCGGTGCGGCTCCCGCTGCTGCAGGTGTCGCGTTTCATCGAGATATTCTCCAGAAAACCGCACTGACTTTTGTGGCGTTCTGTCTTGTTGCCTCCGCTACCTATCTTCTCAACGACTCCATTGATGCACCCGCTGACCGGCTTCACCCAACCAAGCGCAATCGCCCGATCGCACGAGGAGACGTTGCCATCCCGGTTGCCCTCACGACGAGTGTGGTCTTGGCGATTGCAGGCGTCTTGCTTGGTTGGCTGACGTGCACACCGAAATTGGGCATCATCCTCGCTGCCTACGTCGTCATCAACATTGGCTACTGCTTCGGGCTGAAGCGGGTTCCTGTCATTGAACTCGGCTGCGTAGCTTCGGGATTCATTCTTCGTGCTGCCGCTGGTGGAGCAGCGACGCACTTGCCGCTGTCGAAGTGGTTTGTCGTTGTCGTGAGTTTCGGTGCACTCTTCATTGTGACGGGAAAGCGAATGAGCGAGTTTCAAGCGCTTGGCGTGAAGCGAGGTACAACTCGGAAGGTACTTGGCGAGTACACGGCGTCGTTCCTTGAAGCCGTGCTCACGCTCTCTGCCGGCATTTCCATTACGACCTACTGCCTTTGGACCTTTGATCAAGCGCAACCGCATGGTTCCGTGAATCCTCGTTTCGGACTACTTGAATTGACGACCGTTCCAGTGGTGTTGGGCGTCCTTCATGTTCTTCGCCTCATGGATGCCGGCAAGGGAGGAAGCCCAGAAGATCTCGTCTACGGAGACCATCTGTTGCAAGCCCTTGGGCTCTCCTTTGTCATCCTCTTCGCCCTTGGCCTTTATGTCTGAGCCAAGGAGAGAGCGCCTCGCAGGATGGGGAAGAACCGCGCCTGTCTCGGCGATGGTCCTGCACCCGACGTCAACGAGCGACCTCGAGGCAGCATTTTCAAGCGATGCGGCACAACAAGGCGGCGTGATTGCGCGAGGGCTTGGCCGCAGCTACGGAGACCCTGCACAAGTCTCGGGAGGGCTGGTACTCGTCAACGATGCGTTCAACGAGTGTTCCGCAATCCACCCTGAAACTGGAGAGGTCACCGTTGGATCTGGAGTGTCCATTGACACGCTGTTAGCCACGTCGATCCCGCAGGGATTCTTTGTTCCGGTCACGCCAGGTACTCGACAGGTGACGATTGGTGGCGCCATTGCTGCAGATATTCACGGCAAGAACCACCACGTCGATGGAAGTTTCATGGCTCACGTCACCTCCATGGATCTCATGACGCCATCTGGCCTCAAGCACGTCACTCCGACAAATGATCCTGAGCTTTTTTGGGCAACAGCCGGAGGCATGGGACTGACCGGCGTCATCCTTCGTGCCACGTTGACGATGCTCAAAATCCCTTCGGCCTACGTCGCCGTCGACACCACGCGTCACCGAAACCTCGATGAGGTCATGAATGAGATGGTGACCGGAGACGATCGCTATCGCTACTCCGTTGCCTGGGTGGACTGCATGACGAGCGGAGACCGAATGGGTCGAGCGGTGCTCACCCGAGGTGACCATGCTGCTGCTGACCTCGTCGAAGGACGACCAGGGCCAGAGAAAGCAATCCCTACCGCGCCTCGTCTTGGCGTTCCCTTTGAAGCGCCCTCGGGGCTGCTCAATCGTCTTTCCATTACGGCGTTCAACGAAGCGTGGTTCCGGGCAGCGCCCAAGAACAAGATCGGTGGCATTGAATCAATCTCGACGTTCTTCCACCCGCTCGATGGTGTCTCAAATTGGAATCGGCTCTACGGCAGTCGCGGATTTGTTCAGTATCAATTCGCCGTTCCTGACACTGCAGGAGAGACGGTTCGCATTGCAATCGAACGCCTGAGTGCCTCCAAAGTTCCGAGTTTCTTGGCGGTCTTGAAGCGCTTTGGTGCAGGCACACCTGGTCCAATATCCTTTCCGACACCTGGTTGGACGCTGGCACTCGATTTGCCAATCGGCCCTCCAGCACTTCCAAAGGTGTTGAACGAACTCGACGACCTCGTGGCCGAAGCTGGCGGGCGGATCTACCTCGCGAAGGATGCTCGTCTCAATCCAGTCCATATCGAGACCATGTACCCACGAATCGGCGAGTTCCGAGCAGTCCTCGATCGGGTGGATCCGAATGGGCTCATGACGTCAGACCTTGCCCATCGACTCAACTTGAGAGGGAAGAACTAATGCAAGATGCATTTGGTCAGCCACAAACCGCAATCTGCTTCGGTGGAACGTCGGAAATTGCGACCGCAATCCTTCTCCGCTTGGCAAGTGAGCGCCTCACTGATGTGGTGCTCGTCGGTCGCGACGAAGCAGGACTTGAAGCCGCAGCGGACCGTCTTCGAGCAGCCGGCATCGCACGTGCATCCGTCATTACCGCCGATGCTTCCGATCCAACAAGTGCCGGTCCTGCGGTCGAGCGGGCCTTCGAGGCAGTAAAGCAACCGGTTGACCTCGTCCTCATGGCAGTTGGCATGCTCGGAGATCAGGAACTCGACGACGACAGTGCCGAGCGGACTGCCACCATGATGACGGTCAACGTCACCTGGCCATCCGCGGTGCTTGCCCAAGTGCGCGGCCGAATGGTTGCCCAAGGGATGGGAAAGATCTTGGTGTTGTCCTCGGTCGCAGCGATCAGGACGAGGAAGGCCAACTACACCTATGGCGCCGGGAAGATGGGGCTCGATGGGTTTGCCCTCGGCTTGGCCGACTCCGTTCGCGGAACTGGCGTGACCGTGCAGATTGCCCGGCCGGGTTTCGTGACCTCACGAATGACCGCCCATCTGAAGCCAATCCCGTTCTCAACAACTCCTGACGTGGCAGCAGACAAGATCGTCGCAGGACTTTCGGGGAAGGCAACCGTGCTCTGGAGCCCTGGAATTCTTCGAGTGGTCTTTGCCATCTTTCGCATTGTCCCGCCAATGCTCTGGCGGAAGATGCCGGCTTAACCCTGAGGGGAAGTTTGAGCCGGTGTCGCCGGCGCAAAGGAACGTGCTTGCATCACAATGAAGTCTCGGTTGAACCAGGTGGTGAAGTAACGCGCTGGACTCGACACCATGGTTGAGAGCAGTTTCGTTCCGTCAGCACCATTTGCAGCACTCGTGCGGGGATATTGGTAGCTCGAATACTGGACCCAGTCGGTGTTGATGTCGAGTTCCATTGCTCTGATCGCTCCGGCTCTCACCAGAAGATCCGCCAACGACACAATCGACAAATTGGGTCCACCGACGTAGACGAGCGCACCAGTAGCAGTCACGCCATACCCGGAACGCCACACGTAGACGCCTCCCCCGAGCGTCTTTCCCCACGCCGCAGTGTTGGCGGCCGAAAGCCCAGGAGCGGGTTTGCCGCCATCAACAATGAGATCGAGATTTTGGCGAACTGCCTCGACTTGACTGGTCATCTTGAGATCTCGACCCCATGCGCCAATAGTCGAGCTTCCGTCTTTGTAGATCACATAGGACGCTGCACCATCTCTCAGAGGAACGATCACCTTTCCGTCGGTGAAGTACCCCCCGTTGGCGTCGCCCATTCGGAATCCGGCATTGAACGCCGCAATAGTGGTCTTTGCTGCCAACGGCGTAATTGGTGCCGAGTGACGATAGGGGCCGCCACCTGGGATGAAGGAACCCGAGTACAACGATGCCTTGAGGAGGGTCGTATCCATCCATGCAATGGCAGCAACGTCACTCGTGTGGACAGCGTCGACGCGAACCGTTGTTCGGAGAATGGCTGGATACCCGCCTACGGAGTTGCCGACCGGTGACCAGACTCCTTCTCCTGGGAGAGCGGGAGAGGCGGGAGAAACAACCGGAGCGGGGACTGGAAGGTGCCCACCTCGAGGCCCTTTGTCTCCCTTGCCTTGCGAAATGGCGCCCTTTGGAGGCTTGCCACCTTTTGCCGGAGGGTGATTGGTGTACCACCAGTTCTCAATCGCAGTGACAGCAGAACCGCCGCCGTGTTCACGCGCCCACTCAGCTGCTCGGGCGCCCATGGAGGTTCCATACGCCGGATTCACCATGAACGTTCCGAAGGAATAGCTGGCGATGGTCACGACAATCAGGAGGAGACCAAGGAACCCCATGAGCAAACGGCGGCGAAGATAGGTCTTTTTGGTCGGCCGACCGTGCCGAGGGGGTGTCGAAGGCATCGGTACATTCTTCCACCCATGGGCGACCCACAGGCACCGCGCTTCGTGGGCTTAGGCGCGACGAAGTGGTGCGACGGACAAGAGCAGATTCTTCTCCCCGACCTCTCCGAACCTGACCTTTGCTGCAGCCATCTCCCCTGACCCAGAGGTTGAGAGCACGGTTCCTTCACCCCAGCGTGCATGAATAACCACGTCGCCAGCGGCGAGTCCGAGCTGCTCGGCTCCAGAAGTTGGGGCAGGCGTCCGTCGAGCGATGGGCCGTCCAAAGGTTCGACTGCCGTCATCGACCGGTCGCTCAAAGATGGGGTCGTCGCCCCATCTGCTTGGCCGTGGCATTCCAGAGGTGCCGAGCCTGACGGTGAGATCTTCGGGAATTTCCCGGAGGAAGCGGCTTGGAAGGGAGTTGGAGAATCCCGAGCCCTGCTCGCCCCCGAACCGGAACCTGCGCTCTGCGTGGGTGAGGGCGAGATGTTGACGCGCGCGAGTGATTCCAACGTAGGCAAGGCGACGTTCCTCTTCTAGCTGCTCCTCGTCATCACGAGTGGAGAAGTGCGGGAAGATTCCTTCTTCAAGACCAGTCACGAAGACTGCCTGATACTCGAGACCCTTGGCCACGTGAAGCGTCATCAGGCTCACCTTTGGAGCGTCATCATTGAGATCGTCTTGAGCAGAGGTCAGGGCAGCGGACTCGAGAAACTCTTCAATGGACTCAATGCCACCGTCGGTTTCAAGCTGCGCTACGGAGTTGATGAGTTCGCCCAAGTTCTCGAGACGACTTGCGGCATCAACGGACTGCTCAGCCTGTAGCTCTGCTTCAATGCCGGAACGATGGAACACTTCGGAGAGCAACTCACTCGGACGTTTCATTAAGAGTTCCTGGCGAAGTGCCGTGAGCAAGGTAAACAGCTCTCCTGATGCTTTGGCGGCCTTTGCCGTCAACCCAGCTTCTCCAGCGCGGCCAAGGGCTGCGGCGAAGGTGATGCCATTTGCGGCGGCGAAGGCTCCAAGCCGAGTCACCGACGTTGCGCCAATGCCCCGCTTTGGCACATTCACAATGCGCCGAGCAGACATTTCGTCGTCTGGATTGACGAGCAACCGAACGTAGGCGAGCAAGTCTCGAATCTCTCGACGGTCATAGAAGCGAGTGGCCCCAACCAGTCGATGAGGAATACCAGCCCGGTTGAATTCCTCTTCCAAGACGCGACTCTGCGCATTCGTGCGGTAGAAGATCGCGATGTCATCGAAGCCAAGAGACTGCTCCCTCGAGAGGCGGACGACCTCTGCTGCCACCCATGCGGCTTCATCACGCTCATCCATGGCTCCGTACACCGTGATGGGGTTGCCTTGTCCGACTTCAGTGAACAAGTTCTTCACGACGCGTCCGGCGTTGTTCGAAATCACCGCATTTGCGGCGTCCAAGATCCGTTGCGTTGAGCGAAAGTTCTGTTCGAGGACGACGACTTCGGCATCGGGGAAGGTCGACTCAAAATCCAGAATGTTGCGAATATCCGCTGCCCGAAATCGGTAAATACTCTGATCTGAGTCACCCACCACGCAGACCTGTCGATGGTCACGCGTGAGTTGAAAGACGAGTTCATTCTGGGCTCGGTTGGTGTCTTGGAACTCGTCGACCAGGACATGTCGGAAGCGGTCGGCGTAGGCGAGTCGAACATCCTCGTGCCGGCGAAAGAGCTCCACTGGCTTCAAGAGCAGGTCATCAAAGTCAACCGCCGACGCTGCAAAGAGCCGTCGTTCATATTCGGCATAGACCTCCGCAGCAATCTGATGGAAGGGGCCTTGGTAGGAACCATTGCCTTCCGCGAACTCCGCTGGGCTTTGCAAGGTCGCCTTGGCCAAGCTGATCTTTCCCGAGACACCCTTCGGGGTGACCTTCTTCGGGTCAATGTCTCGCTCGCGCAAGATCTCTTGAATGAGACGCCGGGAATCGGTGTCGTCATAGAGCGTCAGTCGTGAGCGATACCCGAGACGATCAGCCTCTGATTGCAACATACGGAAGAAGGCCTTGTGGAAGGTCATTACCCACATGCGACGAGCGCGCTCTCCAACGAGATCAACCAGACGCTCAACCATTTCATTGGCTGCCTTATTCGTGAAGGTGATCGCAAGAATTTCATGTGGAGCTGCATCGCCGGTCGCCAGCAGGTGCGCAATACGCCTCGTGAGCACTCTTGTCTTTCCCGAACCAGCACCTGCAACGATGAGCAGTGGACCCCCGCGATGCTCAACGGAAGCGCGTTGTGGCGCCGTCAGCCCTTCGACTAACTGGTCGGGTGTCTTTGGGGCAGACCGTGCAACCTGGGCATGGAGCTCACCGAAGAGATTCTCTTGATCGAAGCCGCTCACTTGGTACCCATCCGCGTCACCGACAGCGTGATGAAGCGAGTCGAGGTCATAGTGATCGAGCGTACCGGCAGGTTGGTCGACGCGAGAGCGGTGCCATCTACTAGCGTCGCTGGGCTATGCGCGTCCTGCCTCTCGACAATCCTGGTACGCCGGATCTCCGGTCGCCTGGTCGCTACCTGCTCTGGGTAGGGCGCCAACAGCTCACGTCCATCCTCGGCGGCATCGTCTTTGGCATCTCTTGGATGCTCGCACAAGCGCTCACTCCTGTTGCCATTGGACGAGGGATTAATGCCATTGGAAACCGAGATCACGAAGGTCTCTTGCTGTGGTCAGGCGTTGTCCTTGGTCTTGGCGTGATCCTCGCAGTCTCTGGGATCGTTCGACACCGCTTCGCCGTCACTAACTGGATGGTTGCCTCATTTCGAACGATTCAACTCCTTGGCGAACATCTCGCAGACACGGCAACCCCAGTCACTTCGGTGATCCCGACCGGTGATGTCGTCAACACCATGGCGTCAGATGCCACCAGAATTGGCGGCGCCTACGACGTCATTGCGCGATTCGCTGGGGCAATTGTTTCCTACATCGTCGTTGCCATCATCATGTTGCAGACGAGTGTTTCCCTTGGACTCATCGTGCTCATTGGGGTTCCGTTGTTGGTCTTTGGCATCAGTCCACTTATCAAGCCCCTCCAGCGGCGCCAGATGGCGGTCCGAGACCAAGCAGGCAAGCTCACGGCGATTGGTGCAGACACCGTCGCGGGGCTTCGAATTCTTCGTGGCATCGGAGGTGAGCAGGTCTTTCTCGCTCGCTACAAGGACAAGAGTCAGGCAGTTCGAACTGCCGGAATCGCCGCAGCAGTGCCTCAGGCAACGCTTGATACCGCTCAAGTCGCACTTCCAGCCATCTTCATCTTGATCGTGACCTGGGTCGGAGCCCGGCTTACCCTTGATGGATCAATTAATGCTGGACAACTCGTGGCGTTCTACGGCTTCGCCGTGTTCCTCGTCGCCCCGCTTCGAACGGCCACCGAATTCGTCGAAAAGGTCACGAGAGCCAATGTTGGTGCCCGAAAGGTTCTCGCCGTCCTCACCATCCCATCATCGGCAAGAACGGCGAACCTGGTCGAACCTCCACCAGAAGGTTCGGATCTCGTTGATGGCCCGACGGGACTCACGATTGAATACGGACAGTTCGTTGGACTCTGCGGCACGGACCCTGCGGCAAGCGCTGCTCTGGCAGAGCGACTTGGCGCCTTCGCTGCTCCAGCCGCAACCTTCGGCGGTGTGCAATTGACCGATCTCGCAATGGCCGAGGTCCGACGACGCATTGTTGTTTCAGAGACTGAACCGCGCCTGTTCACGGGCCCACTTCGCACCGAACTCGATCCAACGGAAGAGGCGACCGAGCTTGATCTTGCCGCTGCGCTCACGGTCGCTTCGGCACACGACGTCATTGAGGCGCTTCCTCTAGGACTTGATGAAGTTGTTGAAGAACGTGGTCGTGCGTTTTCTGGAGGACAGCGTCAACGGCTGGCGCTTGCACGCGTGCTCCTCGCTGCCAAAGAGGTGCTGATCCTCATTGAGCCAACGAGTGCCGTCGACGCGCACACCGAAATGGCAATTGCCGAACGATTGAAGGAGGCACGAGCTGGTCTCACCACCGTCGTGGTGACGTCGTCCCCGCTCTTGCTTGACCGCTGCGATGTCGTTGCCTACCTCGAGGGACCCGAACTCGTCGCCACCGGCACACACCGCGAACTCCTCAACCGCGACGACTACCGATCAACGGTGCTGAGGGGGGTTGAATAATGGCGACTCCACTTCCCGTTGCCGACGTTTCGACCACTCGAAAGATTGCGTTTGGCTACATCCTCCGTCACCGGAGGGGCTTCCTCCTGATCGTGTTGACGCAGGGCATTGCTGCGGTTCTCGGCCTCGTTGGTCCGTTCCTGCTTGGTCATCTGGTCAACCAAATCCAAGGCGGTCACCTCACGAGCGGAGCCATCAATTGGATTGTCGGCATCCTTGCCCTTGCCCTTCTTGGGCAAAGTTGCTTCACCTTTCTCACGAGGAGGGCTTCGTATGTGCTTGGTGAAGAGGTCTTTGCTGAGCTGCGCGAGGACTTTCTCGGCAAACTGCTCGACCTTCCTCTCTCGGTCGTCGAGCGTGCGGGAACAGGTGATCTCCTCGCTCGAACAACCTCGGATATGGAAGCACTTGCCTATACCGTTCGCTTCGCCGTTCCCGAATCTCTCGTAGCCATCGTCACCCTGGTCGTGACCATGGTTGCCGTGGTGTGGACGCTGCCCATCATGGGTCTCGTCTGCTTAAGTGGCGTTCCACTCTTTCTCCTCGGCACACGTTGGTACCTTCGACGAGCCCCTGCGAGTTACCGCGCAGAGCGGGCAAGTTACGGACTGCTTTCTGGAACGTTTTCTGAAACAGCCGATGGTGCTCGCACCATTGAGGCGCTTCAGCTTGCCGAACGCCAGAAGAACCGCATCCGCAGCAATCTTTCAAATTGCTACAACTGGGAACGACGGAATCTCTTTCTTCGTTGCATCTTCTTCCCCTTTGTCGATGGGGGCATCACCCTTCCAGTCGCGCTCTCCCTCCTCACCGGAGGGTTCTTGGTGTTCTCTCACCACGCAACCGTTGGTCAGATCACCGCAGTCACGCTCTACGTCCAACAACTCGGTGACCCACTCGATCGACTCCTGTCGTGGCTCGATGAATTGCAGATCGGAACTTCGTCGCTCGCACGACTCTTTGGCGTCTCCCTTGTTGATGATGACCGAACGCCAACGGGTACGGTGCCGACCAATGAAGCAATCACCGCCACCGACGTGTTCTACGCCTATCGGGAAGGTCACGACGTCTTGCAAGACGTCTCGGTGGCGCTTCGCCCTGGGGAGCGTCTCGCGATCGTTGGACCATCTGGGGCTGGTAAGTCAACGCTTGGACGCCTCCTGGCCGGGATCGACGCACCTCGGAGCGGCCGCATTGATGTGGGTGGCACGTCGCTGACTGAACTCCTCCTTGATGACCTTCGTGGTCATGTTGCGCTCGTCACCCAAGAACATCACCTCTTCATTGGGAGCGTGAGGGACAATCTGCTGCTCGCTCGTCCGGGTGCATCCGACGAGGTCCTCGTCGGTGCGCTTGAGGCGGTTGATGCAGCCGAGTGGGTGCAACTGCTTTCCGACGGACTCTCAACCGAGATTGGCAGCATTGGCGTGCAACTCAGTCCAAGCCAGGCCCAGCAGTTGAGCCTCGCGCGTCTTGTCTTGGCCGACCCACATACGCTCGTCCTCGACGAAGCAACGAGCCTCCTTGACCCACGTGCGGCGCGTCACCTCGAAAGATCGCTTTCGGCCGTGGTTGAAGGACGAACCGTCGTTGCCATTGCGCACCGCCTCCATACTGCCCATGACGCCGACCGGGTCGCCGTCGTTGAAGAAGGTCGTATTGCCGAACTTGGCACCCACGACGAGCTCCTTGCGGCAGAAGGCTCCTATGCCGCCCTTTGGAGGAGTTGGCGAGACGAATGAGTCTTGAGACCTGAAGCGTGTCAGGGTAGGTTCGAGCGAGCCCTCAAGGAGATCAGCTGGTGAAGATCAGAACGCTCGTCATTGCTGCAGGGCTCAGTGTCGTGCTCGCGGCCATTGCCATCTTGGTCGTCGTTGGCGTGGTGCAACCAGTGAGCCCTGTGCCCGCCGACGCATCAAAGCCGGTCTTGTCTGCTCCTTCGCCTGCGGGCACGTCCGCAGGCACCGCACCAACCGCCACGACCAAGACCTGGGTGACGTCAACTTCAGCGGAGGGTAACCACTTAAGCGAGCTCAGCCTTGAGTCGAAGAAGGTCCTCCGATCCCTTCCGCTTGAGAATGCGGGTCAAGCAACCGCCCTTGCGCAATCAGGACCAACGCTTGCCGCAGGGTTCTCTGGTCCGGACCACGGAGGTTTGCTCAGTTTCTGGGACGCCAAGTCTGGGAAACATGAAGGCTCCGTCGTCTTGCCAGGTTCGGTGCTTGATCTCAATGGAGCAACCGATGGCCACACCTTCGATGTGCTCGTCGAGGAAGGCACAGAACAGGTTGCGCTCTCGATGAATGCGCTTTCGCCAACGCCAACGAGGTCGGTCAAGCTTCCTACGTCAACGATCGGCATGGTGCTCTCTCCAGACCGGAGCCAGATCTACGCACTTCGAACCGGCGGTCGACTCGCCTACGTCGAGGCACCATCGGGGGCGGTCGGGAGTTCCATTGCGGTCAACCACGAGGCGTTCCGCCTTGGACTTTCCAACGATGGGCTGCAGTTCTACGTGCTCTCGCATGCCGGGAAGCTCCATGACCGCGTCGATGTGGTTTCGGTCACGACCGGGAGAATTACCAGTTCGCTCTTTACAAGCCCCTCAACGAGATGGATTCTTCCGACCATTGACAATGCACGGCTCGTGACCTTTGTGGGCACGCCGACGTCTGGCCGAGTTGAAGAGTTTCGACTGACAAGTTGAGTGAAGGGGCTGCTGCCCTACTCCCACTCAATGGTGCCGGGAGGCTTCGACGTGATGTCGAGTGCGACTCGGTTGACGCCATCGACCTCATTGATGAGTCGACTGGCAATGCGCTCCAAGAGGTCATAGGGCAGACGTGCCCAGTCAGCTGTCATGGCGTCATCTGAAGTAACCGCGCGGATCACAATTGGATACGCATACGTTCTGCCATCGCCCATCACGCCAACAGTGCGGACTGCCGGGAGGATGGCAAAGGACTGCCAGAGTTCTCGGTAGAGGCCGGCCTTGCGGATCTCGTCGAGGACGACATGGTCGGCATTGGCCAAGATTTCTGCACGTTCACGAGTGACTTCACCAATAATTCTGACGCCAAGTCCAGGACCTGGGAAGGGCTGTCGCCAGACGAGGTCTGAAGGAAGACCAAGTTCTTCCCCAACAGCGCGAACCTCATCTTTGAAGAGGAGCCGAAGCGGCTCGACCAATGCGAAGTCGAGATCTTCGGGAAGTCCTCCGACATTGTGATGCGACTTGATGTTCGCTGCATGTCCAGAACCGGACTCAATCACATCGGGATAGAGCGTTCCTTGCACGAGGAACTTTGGTCCTTCTTCTCCGAGACCCGCTCCGAGATCGCGAGCAACCTCTTCGAAGATCCGAATGAACAACTCTCCAATGATCTTCCGCTTCCGCTCAGGATCGGTAACGCCTGCCAAGGCTTCGAAGTACCGATCGGCAGCTTTGACGTGAATTAGCTCTACTTGGAAGTGCTTGGTGAAAGTCGCTTCAATCTGTTCGCCTTCGCCACGACGCATGAGGCCGGTGTCGACGAAAACACACGTCAACTGGTCGCCGATTGCCTTGTGGACGAGGGCTGCAGCAACCGCTGAGTCAACGCCGCCTGACAAGGCGCAAAGCACCTTCTTGGAACCTACTTGCGCTCGAACTGCCTCGACCTGGGTTTCGATAATCGATGCATGGGTCCAGGTTCCTGGGAGTTCACACACGTCGTGAAGGAAGCGCTCAAGGAGGTCTTGTCCATGGTCAGAGTGAGCGACCTCAGGGTGGAACTGCACGCCATAGGCACGAGCTTGCTCGTCGCCAAAGAAGGCAACCGGGGCATCTTCGGTCGAGGCAAAGACTGCGACCGAGGCGGGGAGTGCCGTGATGGAGTCACCGTGGCTCATCCACACGTCTGAAACCTCTGGGAAGTCAACCGTCAGCGCCGAGCTGTCATGAAGGGTCATCGAGGCGCGCCCGTAGCCACCGCGCCCGGTTGCCTCGACGGTCCCACCAAGTGCCTGCGCGAGCAACTGTGCGCCATAACAAATGCCGAGCACGGGAATCCCGAGCGAGAAGATTTCAGGGTCAATCCCCGGCGCACCCTCGGCATAGACCGAACTCGGTCCACCGGACAAGATGATGCCTCGAGCACCCTTTGCCCGAACAGCCTCGGCGGTAATGGTCGTCGGAACGATCTCTGAGTAGACCCGAGCCTCGCGGACTCGACGTGCAATTAGCTGCGCGTA
Organism: uncultured Actinomycetes bacterium; assembly: GCA_903874965.1. Classification (GTDB taxonomy): domain Bacteria; phylum Actinomycetota; class Acidimicrobiia; order Acidimicrobiales; family RAAP-2; genus CAIQEU01. Next base: position 20,393 of record CAIQUD010000075.1, read on the forward strand.
CTGCGCACCAAAGTCAACAACGAGAACGACGTCGGTCAATGCCCCATGCCGACGTTCTGCGCACGCTGCAGTTGCTTGCCTTCAGTTTGCAGAGAAGGAGCCACCATGACTTCTGCCTTCTGAAACTCCTTGACCGTTTCGTAGCCACATGTCGCCATTGAGGTCCGGAGCGCACCCATGAGGTTCATGCGGCCATCGTTTTCGTGAGCTGGGCCGAGAAGAATCTCTTCCAAGGTTCCTCTGACCGTGGTCTTGACGCGAGCACCACGTGGAAGGGTCGGGTGGAAGGTTGCCATGCCCCAGTGAAATCCTCGTGCTGGAGCTTCAACGGCGGAGGAGAGTGGCGAACCAATCATGACTGCGTCTGCCCCGCAGGCAATGGCCTTGGCGATGTCGCCGCCCTTCGACATGCCCCCGTCAGCAATGACATGACAGTAGACACCGGTCTCATCAAGGTGACGCATGCGAGCGCCAGCCACATCAGCAATCGCGGTTGCCTGTGGCACGCCAATGCCGAGCACGCCTCGAGTGGTGCAGGCATTGCCTGGGCCAACACCGACGAGCACACCGGCAGCTCCAGTTCGCATCAAGTGAAGCGCTGCCTGATAGCTGGCACATCCACCAACGATGGTGGGAATCTCAAACTCTCGGATGAAGGACTTCAAATTCAGTGGCTCAACGGTCTTGCTGACGTGCTCAGCCGAAACGACCGTGCCTTGAATCACCAGAAGATCAAGTCCGGCGTCCTTGATGGCCTGCTGCATGAATGCCGTGCGCTGTGGGGTGACTGATGCCGAAGCGGTGACACCGGCTGCCTTGATTTCACGAATGCGCTCGCTAACGAGTTCGAGCTTGATGGGCTCGGCGTACATCTGCTGCATGCGAGACGTTGCCTTCTCATCATCGAGTTCACGAATCTCATCGAAGAGCGGTGTTGGGTCTTCGTAACGAGTCCAGAGGCCTTCCAAGTTGAGGACACCAACGCCACCCATTTTGCCAAGCGAAATCGCAGTGGCTGGTGAGACAACGCCATCCATGGCCGACGCCATGAGCGGCAACTCAAACTTGTAGGCATCAATCTGCCAAGAGATGTCAACGTCCTCGGGGTCGCGAGTCCGACGGGTCGGAACGATCGCAATGTCATCAAATCCATAGGCCTTGCGACCTGATTTGAAAATGCCGATCTCTACCTCTTGCGCCATGGATTCCTCCGCTCCGCAACGGCCCGTCGACCGCTCGTTTCAACCAATCTAGTGGACGGGCTTCCCCAGCCTGCCGGAGAATCTTGGTTTCACCCCAGCTGCCTTCAACACACAGTTGACCACGTTCTGAGGGAACTTCCAGGGCCCGGGAACTGCGCACTCCTCAATGACCTTGTTTGACAGCGGGAAAGGATGGACATTCTTCAAATGGCGCCATATGAGCGTCCCGTCAAGGATTCGAGGGCGTAAGCCCAAGGCTGCTGTCAGCTCGGCCTCGGCCAGATTGTTGTTCCCAATAATTGGAACAAGCACGACGGTCGTCACCTTTCGTTCAACGACGGCTTGAGCAATCCCAGCACGTTGGGCTGCGGTCAATTTCTTCACACTAAATGAGGTCATGAGTGACTGAAGAGCTGCTTCAGTACCCTTCGGTGGGACCCTCCACGCCGACGCCGTGCTGCCAGTCGTCGGGACAAGAACGTATCCACCAACAAGGGCATAGGAGAAGTTGGAGGTGGCCTGCCAGGTCATTGGAGCGCTTCCAGGTCCAAAACCAGAGTCGATATAGGGAAAGACCAAGAGGCGGGCATTGGGTCCTGCACTTGCGCCGTAGCGGGAAAACCACGAATTGCTGACGAACTTTGCGCTCGAAGGGAATGGCACCGTGGCGGCAAGAACTTGTGGGATGAGTACCAGGGCAACCGCTCCGACGAGCAGGGCCAGACGTGGCCCACTGTTGGCACGAGAAAACTTGAGTCGAAGTTGCTCCCAACCAAGGAGACAGACCAGCACCGCAGGCAGCGTCACCATTTGGATAAACCGACTTGGAATCAGTTGCTCGAAGACCGGCAGATGGGAAATGAGGCGCCACGGTGCCCAAGAGGAAAGTTCATTCGTACTCCCGGTCAGCCGGATCGAGATCCCTAGTGAGAGGAGTACTGACAAGGCCGCAGTGCTTGCAAGCGCTACGACGCGTCGATCCTTGCGCAACCAGATGGTGAACGCGATGACCGACAACACCGTTCCCCATCCGAGATACGAGAGTGGAACGCCGTTCGAATCGAGGACGTGGTTGAGTGCCTTGATCTTGTCGCCATGCCCTAGACCAATTGGGGCGGTAACCAGTTGCGACAATGTATTGCCGAAGGTGAACGTGCCGCCCCACGGACTTCCCGTTGTATGCCGCGGACCAAAGAACTCCATCCAGAGCGGGTACGCGAGCACGACAACAGAAATTCCAGCCGTCCACGTGAGCGCCACTGCGGCGCGGCGCCAGACGTCAAGGAGCAGCCGCGGTCGGATCACTGCAACCACCAGCAGTCCGATGCCTACTTCGACGGCGGTCATGGCGAGCAGTTCCGAACCAGTGAAGTACTGGGCGATCACGGCAAGCGCACCGAGCACGCCAATACTTCGAGCGGAACGCCTCTTTGCGACGAGGTCCATTCCCAACAGCGCCACGACAGGAGGAAAGAACGAGACCGTTTGATGGAAATGACCGAAGGCGAGGTTCGCCAAGACGTAGGGGGATAACACATACAGCAGCACGGCAACCGTTGCGAGCGTCACCGACTTCGTGAACCGCCTCGCTAACACATACGTTGGCCAAGCGGCGACCACTGGGGTCAAGACCACGCCAACATTGAAGGCCAAGATCGGTCCACCGAGAAGGGTTATTGGCGAGAGGACGAGTGCGGGGGCGAAGATCGAGGTGTTCACCATCAGGTTCACCCCTCCCGAACCTGCGAAGAGGTGTTGGCTGAGGAAAGGGTTGAGTCCATGCAGGAGGGCATGGGGCAGCCAGCCGAGGAACCAAACCTGTTCGGCGACATCACCTCCAGGAAGAATCAGCGAGTGTGCCGGGTGACCGCCGAAGAACGCGGGTCCGTCAATCAGCAGTGAGATCAATCCAACGACCGCAAGGCATGTCAGGAGGCCGACATTGATGGTCCATCGACGAGACGACGTGTTCTCCGTCGGAGCGATCGAGTTCGACGTCGAGCCCTCAACCATCGTCCCCATCATCGACCCTCTCAAGTCGTCAACCCAAGGGCCAAGTGTATCGGCTTCGCCTTTCAGTTCTCAGGCGAGCAACAGCTCGTTGATCAAATGCTGAGAGCGAACAAATCAACGGCCAAATGCACTGGTCCGCTGAAGTGCCGAGCTGCGTCATCAAGCCAGTCTTGTTCGGTCCCTGGAGCTGGTTGTGGGACGAGGTGGGTGAAGACCAATTGACCAACGCCGCCGCGTGCCGCCGTTTCGGCGGCGGATTCCGTGGTCGAGTGATAGTCCAAGATGTCCAAGAAGCGCTGCAGCGGGATCTGCTCGACCAGCTGACGACGAATCACCGTTTGCACGTAAACATCAGCGCCCTCAACGAGTCGGTCGAGCCCGGCGCAGGGAACAGTGTCCCCGGCAAGGACCGCACTCTTTCCGAGTGCCTCAAATCGGTAGCCGACCGTTGGTGCGACAGGAGCATGGTCAGTCGGCTCTGCGAGAATTCTGACGGTTCCGTCGTCAAAGGCGACGCCGCTTTCCACTTCAATCACGGTGACGATGGGACCTTCGTTCAGGTCCTCGTGGTGAGCAATCCGGTAGCCAATGTCGTCTTCAAGCATTTCTAGGGTTCGTTCGACGAATCGGCGAGTGCCAATTGGACCAATGATGGTGAGTGGGTTGGGAACGGGCGTCATCACCCAGCGCGAGGTAATGAGGTCGTTCAAATCACAAACGTGATCACTGTGAAGATGCGTCAGCAGAATTGCCGTCAGCTGCGGGGCTGCGGCCATTGCAGCAGCCATTCGCATCTGGACACCTCGGCCACAGTCGACAAGAAAGCTGCGGCCTTCAACTCGGACAAGTGTTGAGGGGCCTGCTCGATCGGGACTTGGAATGGGACTTCCCGTCCCAAGCGTGATGATCTCCATTGCAGACTCCTCAAGGCCTCGGTATCTCGCCGAGGCTACTCCGACTGACCTAGCGCCCCGCAGCCTTCATCACACACCGCGGCACCGCTAAGAGATCGAGGTTCGGTCGAGCGTGCACGCAGGCCGACAGCTGAGCAGCAGTGAGCCCAAGGGGCTTCGGCCCGTGGACGTGTCGCCACACGAGGACCGAGCCGTAAAGCTTTGGCAGGCGCCCGAGCGCGTTCGTCATCGTTGCCGCGATCCACGAAGAACCATTGAACGTTGGCAAGACCATGACCGTTGTCGGCTTCCGCTGTTTGATCGCCAAGTTGATGAGTGCCAACTGATGATTCGTCACGGCATGTGCTCCGAACATGTCGCCGAGCGAGAGGAGTGCCGCCTCGGTCCCCGTTGGAGGGACGAAGAAGATGGACCCCGTCGTCCCGGGCGAAGGCACCGCGAGATAGCCACCAAGAATTGAGTAGGTGAAACCTGAAGTCGCCTGCCAAGCAAGCGGACTCGAGAGCGCAGGCGGCGTTGAGGGATAGGGCAAGAACAGCACTCGGGCACCGTGGTCGGGATGTGCCCCGTAGTGGACAACGTAGGGAGGCGGCGAGCCGCTCGTTGACGTAGCAAGTGGCAGTGCCTGAGCCACAGCAATTGGCACTAGGGCAACGGCAACGACGAGGGAGAGGACGAGCGTCGCCTTGCCCTGAGCAAGTCGTCTGGCAGCGAGCTCGCGTCGGAGTTCCTCCCAGAGCACGACGAGGAGACAGGACACGAGGAAGAACATCAAAAATGAGAGTCGACTGACCGTCAACTGGTCGAGCACCGGAATGTGATTGAACAATCTCCACGGAGCCCAGTTCAAGAAGGGAATGCCACCCCGGTGCGAGGACAGTCCCTCACCAAGACTCAAAACGGTAATGAGCACGAGGGTGCAACTGAGCAGTTGCACCTTGAACGCGCTCCGATACCTGATGGCGAGAACAAGCACTGAGGCAAGGACTCCCCATCCAATGAAATTGATGGGAGCGCCAGATGCACCGAAGTAACCAAATGCTGCATCGAGCCAACCACCAATCGAGTGCGATGCACCTGGGAAGACAAAGTCCGAGAGACCGACCCCTTCGCGGGTGTTGAACCAAGGCTGTCCAGTGAAACTGCGCGACCCGAAGAGTTCATAGCCAACCGGCACCAGCAGCAGCGGCACGGTCACGAAGAGCACGGGGCGAATGACGTCCACGGCGAAACGAAGCTTGCTCAATGCCCACGTTCGATTGACGAGCAACGCTGCGATACCAGCCACGCCAAGAAGCAGGGCATCCATTGCCAACATCTCTGCTCCAATGAAGTACTGCACGACCAGTAACGCGCCTGCAAGGTAGCCAGTGGCTTTCGCCGTGCGCCGTTCCGAGAGGAAGTCTTGAACGAGGACCAAGAACAGCGGCAACGCAAAGGCAAAGGTGAGTTGGAAATGGCCAGAGTGAAGATGGAAAACCATGGCGGGACTGAACGCATAGAGCACGGACCCGCTCATCGCCAACCACCATGACGGCGTCCACCTACCAAGGGCCAAGTACATTGCCCAACCCGACAGCACGGGTCCAAGAACGAGCCCGACATTGAACGCGAGAATCGGACCGGAGAGGAAGGTGAAGGGCGAGAGGATCAGCGCCGGCACCCAAATGGTGGTGTTCGCCATCAAATTGACCCCGCCGGATCCGGCATAGGCAAGGTTGGTGTGCAGGGGAATCGTGAGATGACTGAGGAGGTGGGGAACAATGCCGAGATACCAAAGTTGCTCGGCAATGTCTCCCTGCTGTGAGAGGGTCACTCGGGTTGGATGCCCGGTGAACCAAATATCAGCCGTGACTACGAGCCCAACCGCTAGGAGGACTCCGAGCGCCGCAAGCTGACGGAGTACTGCTGCTGCCGTGAGCCTCTTCACGCTCGATTGTTCTGAGGCCACAGTTGAGAACTCCCCTGCTGGCGCACCTGCGCCAGATTCCCCAATGACGCTACTTGCCATGTTGCGCTCGAGGTCGGCGCGAGCTTGAGCGTCCTTTTGTTGGCAGCGCCTTAGGCCACGATTGGCGTGAGCCCAAGCGCGAGGTGGCACAGCTCGTAGAGAATTCGAGCGGTTGCGCCCCAAATCGTCTCGCCGGCCGTTTCAAAGAAGAAGATCGGGAAACTTCCATCGGCGGACTTTGCCGCAGGGCGATCTCCACGCTTCCAGCGCTCCTCTCGAAACACCCCTGGCCGCAAAAGATCTTCGAGGCTCACGTCGAAGACTCGCTCGACTTCATCAGGTGACGCCAAGGTGTCGGGTCGTCCTCCATGCACCGCAACGATCGGTGTGATGAAGGATCCGGAGGCAAGGGTCACAAGCGGGGAGAGCCAACCAACGACCTCGACCTTGCCAAGGTCAAGCGCCACCTCTTCCAAGGCTTCGCGAAGTGCCGCGCCAACTTCGTCTTCTCCCTCATCTAGACGCCCTCCGGGAAAGGCAACCTCGCCTCGATGCGTCCGGAGATGACTCGCCCGGCGAGTGAGCAGCACTCGTGCATGACCGTCTTCTTCGAAGAGCAGGCACAGCACGGCAGAGCGTCGTGTGGCCTCTCTCGGAACAAGCGTGTCGAGCACCGGGTCACGAAGGCGGGCCATCTCAACCGGGTCACTCGGAAGCGGGCCAAGGTGTCCTGCAGTGGAAAGACCTTTCAAGACCGCAGCAAGCGATATTGGGCGGACCACCTCGGTCTCGGCCAGTTCCCATCCAGGTTTTCGACCAGGCATCCAATCAGGCGGGCGCGGGATTTGCTGATCGCCGCCCGTCATCTCCACAGTCGGCACCCTAGAGGAACCTGCCGCAAGACGCGACCGTGGCCGGACCCCTTGAAGGAGATCCGGCCACGTTCGCAAAGAACTGCTTGGGTTACATCATGCCGCCCATGCCACCCATGCCGCCCATGCCACCCATTGCTGCGGCAGCTGCCGCTGGGTCAACCTTCTCGGGCTTGTCGGCCACGAGCGCCTCGGTCGTGAGCAGAAGCGCTGCGATTGACGCCGCATTCTGCAACGCCGAACGAGTGACCTTTGCAGGGTCAATGACACCGGCCTTCACGAGGTCTTCCATCTCGCCAGTTGCAGCGTTGAGACCAATTGAGCCTTCAGCCAACTCAACTTCCTTGATGACGACTGAACCTTCAAGACCTGCGTTGTAGGCAATCCAGCGCAATGGTGCGTCGAGCGAACGAGCAACGATCGTTGCGCCAGTTGCCTCGTCACCAGAAAGCGTGGCAATGAGCTCGAGTACTGCCTTGCGGCTGCGCACGAGGGCGGTGCCTCCACCAGCAACGATGCCTTCATCAACTGCGGCGCGAGTTGCAGAGAGTGCATCTTCAATGCGGTGCTTCTTCTCCTTCAACTCGACTTCAGTCGCTGCGCCAACCTTGACGACGGCAACGCCACCGGCCAGCTTGGCAAGACGCTCTTGGAGCTTCTCGCGGTCCCAGTCGGAGTCAGTGTCTTCAATCTCACGCTTCAGTTGCGCAACACGACCGGCAACAGCGTCGGCAGTGCCGGCACCATCGATGATCGTGGTCGAGTCCTTGGTCACGACGACGCGACGAGCGGATCCGAGCAGGTCGAGGGTTGCCGTCTCAACCTTCAGACCAATCTCCTCAGCAATGACCTGCGCACCAGTCAGGATCGCCATGTCTTCGAGCATTGCCTTGCGACGCTCACCGAATCCAGGGGCCTTGACCGCGACAGACGTGAAGGTGCCACGAATCTTGTTCACGACGAGCGTGGCAAGCGCCTCGCCGTCGACGTCTTCAGCGATGATGAGCAGGACCTTGCCGGTCTGCATGACCTTTTCAAGTACAGGGACCAGGTCGTGAACATTGCTGATCTTGCCGTTGACGAACAGAATCAGCGGATCGTCGAGTACTGCTTCTTGACGCTCCTGATCAGTGACGAAATACGGCGAGAGGTAGCCCTTGTCGAACTGCATTCCCTCGGTGAGCTCGAGCTCAATGCCGAAGGTGTTCGACTCTTCAACCGTGACGGTGCCGTCCTTGCCAACCTTGTCAATGGCGTCAGCCAAGACTTCACCAATTGAGGTGTCGGCGGCGGAGATTGAAGCAACCTGGGCAATCTCGGTCCGGGTCTCAACTTCCTTGGCCTGATCCTTGATTGATTGCACGGCAACCTTGACGGCTGCTTCGATGCCTCGCTTGAGACCAGTTGGAGATGCTCCAGCAGCAACGTTGCGGAGACCTTCCTTGATCAGCGCTTGGGCAAGCACGGTCGCGGTCGTTGTTCCGTCACCAGCGACGTCATTGGTCTTGGTAGCAACTTCCTTCACGAGCTGTGCGCCCATGTTCTCGAAGGGGTCTTCGAGCTCGACTTCACGAGCAATCGACACACCGTCGTTGGTGATGGTCGGCGCACCGAAGGCCTTACCAATGACCACGTTGCGGCCCTTGGGCCCAAGGGTCACCTTGACGGCATCCGCCAACTTGTCAACACCAGCTTCGAGGCCCCGGCGGGCAGCCTCATCAAACTTCAGAATCTTGGACATCTACACTCCTTCGCTGTTGAGAATGAATGAAACTGCCCCTGACAATCGCCAGGGGCAGTTCAGTACATGAGTTACTTGTCGAGCTTGGCCAGCACGTCGCGTGAGTTGAGAATGAGGAGGTCCTCACCGTCAACGGCGATTTCGGTGCCGCCGTACTTCGAGTAAACGACCTTGTCACCAACGGCAACATCCATTGGGATGAGTTCGCCACTCTGCTCGGAGCGTCGGCCTGGGCCAACGGCCAAGACTTCACCCTGCTGGGGCTTCTCTTTGGCGGTGTCGGGGATGACCAAGCCAGAAGCAGTGGTCTCCTCGGACTCGTTTGGACGGACCACAATGCGGTCATCGAGAGGGTGCAATTTCATTTCGGGGCCTCCTTGGCGCTCGTTGGCACTCTAGGGTTGAGAGTGCTAATCATAGCGGGATTCTCCGAGAGTGCAACTCAGAGACTTCACCTGCCAACTGGGATCAAGGTTGGAGTCGCTCAACGAACCAGCCGGAATCCGAGCGAGTGAACTGGATGCGGTCATGCATTCGATTTGCCCGGCCCTGCCAGAGTTCAATCACCCTTGGTTGAAGTCTGAAGCCACCCCAGTAGTCCGGTCGCGGAACTTCCATGCCTTCATATCGTTCGCTCGCCGCAGCCTCACGTTCCACGAGCTCATGCATGAGTGGCAAGGGCTGGCTTTGTGAAGATGCCCAGGCACTCAATTGGTGACCTCGTGGACGACTAGCGAAATAGGCGTCCGCTTCATCGTTATCAACAACGACGACCGGACCTTCAGCTCGGATCTGTCGTTCAAAACCTTGATGGTGCACCACGAGCGACGCCACCGGTGTCGCCAAGAGTTCGCTGCCCTTGCGAGAAGCAAAGTTCGTATACCAAGTGAAGCCCCGGGCATCGAGACCTCGAAGCAACACCATGCGGACCGATGGCGAGCCACTCAACGAAACCGTCGCAAGCGCCATGGCGCGCGGCTCTGGGAGCACGCCATCGGCGTCGATCATCCACTCCTCAACAACAACAAGTGGATCACGTGCTTGATAGGCCTCAAAAAGGTCCTGAGGTCGATTCACAGTGAAGGGTGATACTTCTTGAGTGCACTGAGGAGCGGTCCCCTCGGCGAGTGACGAGCAACGTGTGCGAGCACATTGTTTGCCGCCCCTGGGATCACGACGCGCTTGGACGCTACGAGGCCATCAATGCCCGCTCGCACCACGTCATGTGGGCTCACCCACATGAACTTCGGCATCACGCCTGCTTCGGCCTCAGTAAATCCAGCCGCCTCGGCAAATCCAGTTTCAACCGGGCCAGGACAGAGCGCGGTGACGGCAATGCCGAACTGCGACACTTCCGCCGACACCGCCTCGGTGTAACTGAGCACGAAGGCCTTGGACGCTCCATAGCCCGCTTGCCCAGGAAGAGGCTGAAACGAGGCGGTCGATGCAACATTGAGAATCGCTCCTTCGGATGCCGCGACCATTGCTGGAAGGACAGCAACCGTGAGGGCGACGACTGCTTCAACATTGGTGCGAACCATGGAAACCTCAGCGGCTCCATTCGCCTTGGCGGCCGGTCCGGTCGTCGAAAAACCTGCATTGTTGATGAGGATGGAGGGTGCTCGGCCATTGCGTTGGAGGGCATCAAGCAGCGCTTGTCGCTGAGTGGACTCAGAAAGATCAGCAACGATCACGGAAACGCCGCCAGGCGCATCTCCAGCGTTGAGTTCTTCTGCGAGCTGGTCGAGGAGGTCACCTCGGCGAGCAACGATGGTGACGTGGTGACCAAGGGCGGCGAGCTGGATGGCGAACTCGCGACCGAGTCCCGAGGACGCACCGGTGATGAGTGCGGTGGTTGTTGCCGAAGGACGAGGAAGGCTCATGGAGAAAGCCTAGGGTTTTGCCCTGCGCTTCACTCAAGTGACGTCGTCGAGCGAAGGAGCTCACGACTTGGATCTGGCGCAAGATCACCGCGTGATGCGCCATCACGTCGGTACTGGTAGGCACCGGCTGCAGCCACCATGGCCGCATTGTCGGTGCAAAACGCTGGGCTTGCCAGGGCGCAATCAATGCCCACTGCTTGACATCTCGAGAGCAACCGTTCTCGGAGTTCACGATTGGCAGCAACTCCGCCGGCGAGGGCCACTGACTTTGCCGAGATTGCTGCAACCGCCGCCATGGTCTTGTCGACCAGGACGTCGGTGACCGCGCGTTGAAACGACGCACAGAGATCCGCTGTCGACGCGTCGGGAAACTTCTCAACCGTTCGCACAACCGACGTCTTGAGGCCAGAGAAGCTGAAGTCAAACGGGCGATCCCGAAGTGCTCTCGGAAAGGTGAAAGCCGTTGGATCCCCTGAGGTCGCCAGCGCATCAATGGCTGGTCCTCCGGGGTAGCCAAGGCCGAGGTACCGAGCGACCTTGTCAAATGCCTCGCCCGCAGCGTCATCAATCGTTGCGCCAAGCACCTCGTAGTGCCCGCGCTCGCTTACCGCTACGAGCTCCGTGTGACCACCTGACACGAGCAGCACCACCCGTGGGTACTGCTCGGGAACCCCCTCAAGCGTTGGGGCGAAGAGATGGGCTTCAAGATGGTTGACGCCAACATAGGGAACCCCCCATGCGGCGCTCACCGCCTTGGCAAAGCTCAGACCGACGAGCAACGATCCAATGAGGCCAGGACCGGACGTTGCGGCAACGAGATCAATTCCGGGAGCCGTTGGATCGAGTCCTGCTCGCTCGAGTGCCACCCGAACCGTTGCGACGATCGCTTCGACATGCGCTCGGCTCGCAAGTTCCGGCACCACACCGCCAAACCGGTCGTGAATCTCTAGCTGCCCCGCAATGACCGACGAACGGACCTCATCGCCAACAACGACGGCCGCGGCGGTGTCATCACAGGAAGTCTCGATACCGAGAACGACGAGCTCGCTCATGCGTCGTACTCCTCAAGGGTCAAGATCATCACCAAGGCATCTTCGCCCGAACGTTCGTAATACTTCCTCCGGACACCAACCGGGGCGAACCCAGCAGCCCGGTAGAGGGCTTGCGCGGCACTGTTCGATACCGCCACTTCCAAAATCACTTTGGTGCATTCGAGCGCACGCGCCGCCTCGACGAGCCCAGCGAGCAAGAGTCGGCCAATTCCACGGCGCTGAAACGCTGACAGGGTCGCGAGCGTCATGACGTGCCCCTCTCCTGCACCAGTGCTGAGTCCTGCCCATCCAACGAATTGACCATTCAGTTCAGCCACGAGATAACACCGATCGTGCGTGCGGTTTCGTTCTTCCTCATAGAGACGACGGGACCACGGTTCACTGAACAACTCGAGTTCTGCCGCGGCGACGAGATCGAGATCTCGCTCTTCCATGGCTCGAAGATGAACGTCGCTCATCGGAGACTCTCACGGAGCGTGAAATTGCTCGTTGCATCGGCATCACGGAGGTAGACCGGTCGAAGTGTTTCAACCGAGTGTGCTTGGCCAGCCATGGCCGCGGCCCAGCCGAGCAGGCCAATTGCCTCAACGGGTGGCTGCACCGGTGCATCGAGCGGAGTAATACCGTGAACATCTCGCAAGAGGTCTGCGTACCGATGCGCTCCGTCTCCAAGGACCACCGACTCCGCGGTGAGGTGTGCGCCAAAGTCCTCTGGCGCGACGACCATTGGTATACACGTGGCGACTGGTGCCAGTGCAGGCCCGGTGAAGTGCTGGAGAAAGACCTCTCCGCGACGTGCATCAATGAGTGCGGTGCGAGGTCCGTCAACGACACAACTCGCAGCAAGTGCTTCGAGGCTTGTCACCGACGCAACGCTGATACCAAGAGCGAGACCAAGACCCTGCGCCGTCGAAACCCCCACGCGCAGTCCCGTAAACAGACCCGGGCCAACATCGCAGGCAAGCACCGAGACCTCACGGAGTTGACAGTTCGAGGCTTCGAGGACTTCGGTGATGAGACCGAAAAGAACTTCGGTGTGGCGACGCGTCGGTCCGACTCTTGCCGTTGCCGTGACCTTGCCGTCTTGGATGACGGCGGCCGCCGCTTCCGTCGTTGCCGTTTCAAGTGCGAGCAAGGTCACTGCGAACCTCGCTGCGAGTGGCGGTCGCCGTCTTCCAGCGCGTCGAGAAGACCGGCAAGCCTCGGTGCAGCCATTGACAACTCAATCAGACGTGTCGCTTCACTCTGAGCGTTGAACTCAACGACGACACTCGGTTCACCAAGCAGTCCCTCCGCACGTTCCATCCACTCGATGACGAGCACCGTTCCGTCATCAACCAGTTCATCGAGGGCGAGCCCAAGCACTTCTTGCGGTTGATCAAGTCGATAGAGATCAACGTGCAACAACTCGTCAAGAGGGGGGTTGCATGCATGGTGGTGGACAAACGCAAAGGTTGGTGACCTGACTGCGCCTTGACCTCCGAGTGCTTGAGCGACACCTTTGACAAAGGTCGTCTTTCCGGCGCCGAGGCCTCCAACCAGCGAAACCACATCGCCGCCGACGAGCAATTGCCCAAGGAGCACTCCAAGCGCGATGGTCTCTTCTGGAGACGACGTCCGAGCGGTCAGCGTGGTGTTCATGACCCGGCACCTAGCACGTCACGAAGAAGCCGAACATCACTTCGAAGCGCTGCCTCGACCTCGGGACGCCCACGAAGTGCTGCGGCAGGGTGAAAGGTTGGAACGACGATCACGCCGTGTCGGTCATAGGTCCGGCCCCGCAAGGTCGTGATTCCCTCTTTTGTCTGAAGGAGGGCTCGAGACGGTGTGTTGCCGACGGTCAAAATTGCCCGTGGTTGGAGAAAGGCAATCTGTCGTTCCATAAATGGCCAACACGTTGCCAGCTCGATGCGGGTTGGTGTCCGATTCTTCGGGGGTCGACATCGGACGACATTGGAAATCGTCAGTTGGTCGTCTTCCAGGCCGAGCTCTTGGAGCAGTATCAACCGGAGGAGTCTTCCCGAACGACCGACAAACGGCACTCCGGTTCGATCTTCTTCAGCACCTGGTGCCTCACCAAGCACGAGAAGTCCCGACCGACCATCACCAATACCGACAACTGGATGGTCGCGTCCTACATGCAGCGAACACTGCGTGCAGGAGCGAATCTCCTCAATGAGTTCGAGTGGAGCGGCTTGCAGCTGCGGCATCATGCAAGCTGACGGGGCACACGGGCACTAATGGCGCAGAGAACTTCATAGTGAATCGTTCCAAGGAGATCTGCCCACTCAGAGACCGTGACCTCTTCATTTCCTTGATGCCCTAACAGCACGACCTCATCGCCAACCTTGATTTCGTCGTCACCACAATCGACCACGATCTGATCCATCGTGACGGACCCTGCCAAGGGGCGGCGGCGCCCACCTATGAGCACGGTGAAGCCTGCGTCGAACAATCGACGCGGTAAACCATCGGCGTAGCCAAGTGGCACGGTCGCAATCGTCGACGGCGCAGTGAGTGCCCTCCGTCGCCCATAACTCGGCCGTGCGCCGGCCGGCACGACATGCACCGCACTGACTTCGGCCGTGATGGCCATTGCTGGTTCTAGTCTCGAAACGCCGGCAACCGCGGCGACCTCGGCCACCGCCTCCGTTGGCTCGTAGCCGTAGATGCCAATGCCACACCGAACCATTGAGAGCCGTGACCTTGGAAACGCCATTGCCCCTGCAGTGTTGGCTGCGTGGAGGAGCGTTGGCTCGATGCCAAGTTGACCAAGTTCATCAATGACGCTGAGGAACGAATCAAGTTGTCCTTCAGTGAAGGCTCGATCCTCTGCCGTTGCACCATCGGCGACGGCAAAGTGGGTGTAGCAGCCTTCGAAGGCAAGAACCGGGCTTTCCGCAATCTCCCTGGCGAGCGCTATGGCATCGCTCGGTGAGGCGCCGACGCGATGCATGCCGGTATCGATCTTCAAGTGGACTGGGTTCTTTCCGCCAATTGCTTCTGCCGCGAGCCGTGCTGCGGTGACCCCCTCGGGTGTCGCCACGGTTGGGGTGAGTGAGTACTCAAAACACGTTGGGAAGGAGGCAACCGCAGGTTCAGATAACAGCAAAATCGGAGCGGTGATTCCTGCGTCTCGAAGCTCAATCCCCTCATCAACGAGCGCAACGGCCAGACCAGCCGCCCCACCATCGAGCGCGGCATTGGCGGCAACGACCGCGCCATGCGAATAGCCATTGGCCTTGACGACTGCACAGACCGCCGCTGGAGAGACGGCAGCATGAAGGCGAGCCACGTTTCGAGTGATGGCCCCTCGGTCAACCACGGCGCGCGCTGGTCGCCACGTACCCTCAACGACCATGATTCACCCCTCCTCCAAGCACTTCGGCAACAAACGCCGGTAGGTCTGAGGATACGAGGCCTTGGCGTGGTCCGAGAGCCGCTGCCATTGCGTGGAGCCGTGACGCCAACGCAACGGTGCGAGCAGCTGAACCCGGAAGGTCACCTCTTGCGAGCATGGCCCCGCAAATCCCGGCGAGGACATCGCCTGAACCAGCGGTTGCCAAGTTTGAAGGATTGCCACTCACGACATAGGCCTTCGAACCATCTGGTGGCGCCACGACGGTCGTTGGACCCTTCAAGAGCACCGTCGCTCCAGACGCTTCAGCAAGCGCCCGAGCGGCCTGCATCCGGTCACTCCTTGGGGCGGAACCGAAGAGCGCGGCGTACTCACCATCATGAGGCAGGAGGACAACCGGTGCTGTTGATGAACGTCGGGAAAGAATCGACGCGAGGTCATTGACTGGCCCGAGGAGGTGCAGGGCGTCTGCGTCGAGCACGACGGCCTGATCACTCGCATGCAGCAGACCCTCGAGCTGTGCTCGGAGGTCTTGGGCGCGCCCAATTCCCGGCCCAAGAACGAGTGCGCCGCATCGGGCGAAGGTGGTCTCCGCAAGGACGGACCATGCACCAGCAGGAAGTGGCGAGAGCACCGCCTCACGTGAAAGCGAAAGTTCCGTGGCACTCGTCGCCACACACACCATCCCTGCCCCGGTGCGAAGTGCTGCTGCGGCAACAAGCGATGGGGCGCCATACATCCCGGAACTTCCCGCGACGACTCCAACGGCCACGGTCCACTTATGGCGCTCTTCGGACAGTGGAGGAAGTGTCGCAATATCGTCGTTCGTGACTTGTTCAACTGCTGTCGTGAGCACGAGGTCCAACGCGGCCACCTCGATGATGCCGGCGAGGGCACGCCCCGGTTGAAAGAGCAGTCCAGGCTTCAACGCACCAAAGGTCACGGTCCTGTCGGCTTTGAGCGCCCTTCCTTGCACTACACCAGTCGTTGCGTCAAGCCCAGAGGGAAGATCTGCCGCAACGACAAGCGGCGTTCCGGTCAGTTGCGGCGGTTCGAAGGGTCGGCTGCACCCTGTGCCGAAGGCGGCGTCAACAACGACATCGCACGCCGGAAGGACTGAAATCCCGACATCGACCACCGACACGGTCGCGCCGAACCTTCGAAGGACCTTCGCTGCTGCCCGTCCATCTGCGCCGTTGAGCCCGGGACCAGCAAGGACGACTACCCGCAAGCCAGCACACCTACCAGCCGCTCGACGAACTCCCATGGCGAGGGCGTAGCCCGCCTTCCCAACAAGTGCCTCGAGGCCAATGGCTGCGATCGCGGCTTCGTCGGCGGATCGAAGTTCCGCCGCCACCGCTACGGCTTCCATGTCGCCTCCGGTGCAACCACCGCCATAGCGAGATTTGCGGTGTGGGTCAGTGAGACGTGCAGCTTGCCAACGTGCTTGGACCGCTCAAGCGCTTTGCCATGGAGACGCAAAATTGGCTGACCATGGTCGGTCGTTGCGACCTCAATGTCGTGGAACGACACCTTCCCAAGGCCAATACCGAGTGCCTTCATCGTGGCTTCCTTGGCGGCAAACCGAGCAGCCAATCGCTCAATTGAACGTCCGCCCTGCAGCACATCGTGGTGCTCGGCAGTCGTAAACAGCCGTTGCAGGAGTCGAGGTCGGCGGAGCAATATCGCGCCGAATCGATTGACATCAACGGCATCGATGCCAATGCCGGTTGCGCGCTCGTCTTCCGCGCTCGTCACTCGACCGTGACGGTCTTGGCCAAGTTGCGAGGGCGGTCGACGTCGAAGCCCTTCGCCTGCGCAATGGCATAGGCCAATTGCTGGAGTGGCACCATGGCGAGCACCGGTGCGACCAACTCCGCCACATCAGGAATCCTGAGGACGTAGTCGGCCAAGGAATCAACAATGTGGTCACTGTCCTCCGCCACACAGATGACGGTGGCGCCGCGCGCCTTCACCTCGGCAATGTTGGAATACATCTTCTCGGCCATTGGTCCACTCAACACAATGGCTACGACCACGACTCCAGGCTCGATGAGCGCAATGGGTCCGTGCTTCAATTCACCCGCCGGATACCCCTCTGCTCGAAGGTAGGAGATCTCCTTTAACTTGAGGGCGCCTTCGAGCGCAACAGGGAAACCGAGGTGTCGTCCCAAGAAGAAGAAGTCCTGCGCATCGCCAACGGCATCGGCGATGGCTTCGGGACCCTCACTTGCATCCACCAATTGCGTGAGTGCAGCTGGCAATGCCTGAAGGTCTGCCATTGCTTCAGCGATTTCTTCGGCCGAACGCGTGCCGCGAAGCTCTGCCAGACGAAGCGCAAGAAGTTCTAGAGCAACGACTTGTGCGAGCACCGTCTTGGTTGACGCCACGCTCACTTCGAGTCCTGCGCGGGTATAGATCGTGCCGTCAGCCTCACGGGTCATTGACGCCCCGACGATGTTCGAGACCGCAATCACCTTCGAGCCCGACTTCTTCGCCTTCTTGATTGCCTCGAGTGTGTCAATCGTCTCTCCAGATTGCGAGACACCAACAACCAAGGTGGAGGCATCAAAGATGGCATCGCGGTAGCGAAACTCACTAGCGATGTCGACCTCGGTTGGGAGCTTTCCCCACGCCTCAATGGCGAACTTCCCGACCAGACCAGCGTGGTAACTCGATCCACATCCGATAATCACGACCTTGTCAATGGTCCGCAAATCCTCTTCATCAAGGTCAAGCTCATCGAGTGCCACAAAGCCATCTCGAGTTCGGTCGGCCAAGGTTGCAGCGATGGCTTCAGGCTGCTCATGGATCTCCTTGGTCATGAAGTCCTTGAATCCACCCTTCTCTGCCACTTCAATGTCCCAGGTGATGGTGACCGGTTCCACATGAACGGTGTTCCCCTCGAGATCCGTCACGGAAATGGTTCCGGGTCGAAGATCAACCACGTGGTCCTCTTCAATGGCATAGACCTCGTCCACATGACCCATGAGCGCTGGGATATCTGAACCAAGGAAGGAGACATCATCTCTCGAGCCAACAATGAGGGGAGAAACCCGCCGGGCGGCAACTACTTGGTTTGGATGATCTGCGGAGATGATGGCGACGGCGAAGGCACCTCGGAGCTGAGGAAGCATCCGCCGAGTGGCTTGCACGAGATCACCGTCGATCTTCAGTTCTTCCTCCATGAGGTGCACCATGACTTCAGTGTCGGTGGCAGACCGAAATCCGTGACCGAGGCTTTGGAGGTGCTCTCGTAGCTCGGAGTGATTCTCGATGATGCCGTTGTGGATCAGGCCAATCCGGTTGCCACAGTCGAGATGAGGGTGGGCATTGACTTCTGTGGGATTGCCGTGGGTGGCCCAACGGGTGTGGCCAATACCGACGGTCATGTTGGCTGGAGCGTTGGTACACCGCTCCACGAGGGCTTCAACGCTCCTTGTCCCATCTGCCGCCCTGGCTGACCACAACTCGTTACCGGACTGAAGCGCTACCCCTGCTGAGTCATAGCCCCGGTACTCAAGACGGGCCAATCCTTCGAGAATTGTCGCAAGGGCTCGGTCTCCACCAACGACTCCAATGATTCCGCACATGCAATGAGGCTACTCTGCGCCTTCCAACATGGCATCCGAGGTGGCAGCAACAACCGAGGCGATTCGCTGAGCAATTGTCGTTGCAAGGCCTGATTCTGGCGCTTCAACCATGACCCGAACGACTGGTTCCGTCCCTGAAGCGCGCACCATGACTCGACCGTCATCTCCGAGGGCTTCGGTCTCCGCCGAGACGACGTCCACCACCGCAGGTGTTTGCGAGATATCGCCAGGTCGCGACACCGACACATTGACCAAGACCTGCGGATAACGAACCATGGCGGCATCGGCGAGGAGAGAAAGTGGGGTTCCTGCACGTGCGACGAGATCGGCGAGCAGAATTCCCGTCAAGAGGCCGTCACCGGTTGAGGCCCAAGCCCGGAAGATCAAGTGGCCAGACTGCTCACCACCAAAGGTGAGTCCCTCCGCATCGAGTGCCGCC
>CAIQUD010000076.1 GCA_903874965.1 uncultured Actinomycetes bacterium
ATCTCCACGCCGCCCAGTCTGGCCGACGACCGCGTCACGAACTAGCGGTTTTCGGACACTGCAGTCGACTAGGGTTTACGCTCCCGCCGTGGCGTCTCGACGCGGAAGAACCCAGCCGGGGCGCGGGAAGTGGCAGGTGTAGCCATTCGGGATGCGCTCCAGATAGTCCTGGTGTTCGGGTTCGGCTTCCCAGAATGCTCCGGCCGGCTCCACTTCGGTCACCACGACTCCCGGCCACAACTTCGATGCGTTCACGTCAGCAATCGTGTCCTCGGCGACTCGACGCTGTTCGTCTCCAATGAAGAAGATCGCGGAGCGGTAACTCGAGCCAATGTCGTTTCCCTGACGATCCCTGGTCGTCGGATCGTGGATCTGGAAAAAGAACTCCAGAATCTCTCGGTAGGAGGTAACCGACGGATCAAACACGATCTCAATGGCTTCGGCGTGCGTTCCGTGGTTCCGGTACGTGGCGTTCGGCACGTCGCCACCGGAGTACCCGACGCGCGTCGACACGATACCCGGGCGGCGGCGAATCAAATCCTGCATTCCCCAGAAGCAACCTCCGGCCAGAATCGCGGTCTCGGTTGATGTGTTCTGACTCATGACTGTGCTCCTTCGGTGTTGATCATCTCAAAAAGTTCGCGGAACTCGCCGTAGCCCTCGGTCTCGAGGTCCGCCAACGGAATGAACCGAAGGGCCGCGGAGTTGATGCAGTATCGCAATCCGCCCGCATCTCTCGGGCCGTCATTGAAGACGTGACCCAAGTGACTGTCGGCGGTCGTCGAACGCACTTCGATCCTCTTCATCCCAAAACTGCGATCGACGTGTTCAATGACTCGTTCGGAGGCAACGGGCCGCGTGAAACTCGGCCATCCACATCCGCTGTCGAATTTGTCGACGCTGGCGAACAGGGGCTCTCCTGAGACCACGTCGACGTAGAGTCCGGCGTCCTTGAGATCCCAGAATTCGTTGCGAAACGCGGGCTCCGTGGCCGCGTTCTGTGTGACCTCGTATTGCAGAGGCGTCAGTCGCTCGAGCTGCGTTGCCATCTTCTCGTTCGTCGTGTCCACATCATCTCCTTCGTGTTGTGCGGTGGCGCCAGTACCGTTCCCCGGCGCCGCTCGCGCGTTACACGTGCCCGATTCTGTCGTTCGTGCTCCTTTGAGAGTACGGAGATTCGCAGAAATCGTGACGCGGTCCACGAACGCCTCGCAGTCCCACCTCGGAGGCAGTTAACGGGGATCGACCCGAAAGACGGGGTACGTGTCGGCCACGTCGACAAACGCCGACGGTGGATCGTTCCAGCGAACGTCCATGTGCGGCCGAGCGCCGAGCGCGAAAAATAGGTATCGCTTGATAATGGAAGGACGTTCGTCCGATGCCACTTCTACGAGACGCCCGGGTCGACGTCGTCCGTGCGTCAGCACTCCCTCGCCGTTCGCGGCACGAATGTTTTTCACCCACTGGGGCTTTTCGCCGAACATGGATACGACGTACCAGTCGCCGTGATAACGGACCGTCACGATGGGAATACGCGTCACCGCTCCACTTGTGCGGCCTCGCACTTCCAACACCGCGGCAATCGGCAGAATCCGCGGCAGTGGACCCGCAATATAGCGACGATGGATCGCCCGAGCCTCGTCGTTCGGGCGACCGTCGGGATACATCGACCTCATGCGTTCAGCGCGATTCACGACGTGGGCTCCTCATCGGTCCTACGCCAGCGCAAGATACCAATTCGGTCACGACGAAAATAGGGTCGAAATTCTCTTCAGCAGGGCGGTCTGTTCCGCCTGAGTCACAACACGTACTCGTTCAAAATCATCAGCGAAACGCACATCGGCGTACGTGCCGGTCGGATCTTCGTGGAAATGCACACAGGACCGCGACGCCCGGTAGAAGATTCCCCTTTTCTTCTCCACGAGTGCGGGAATCTGCCGCAACATCTCGAGAAGTGGCTCCAACTCGTCGAGAGTTGCGGGACCGGCGTGTCGCATCGCGGTTGATGGTACCGCACGTCTAGGGCGAAGAACCCTGGTCGGGCGCAACTCGACGCCCACCAAAAGCGATGGCAACCAAGAACAGAACCATCGCGAAGAAATAGGTGTTCCCGACGATGCTCTGCCACCAATTCCAATGCAGGGGCTCGGCGTGAGTGTCGGGCGGCCACCAGATGACATACAACCAACACGCCAGCGCGAGCACTCCCGCCCACCACGGGCCGCTACGCGGACGATCGTGCGCCAACAGCAGCCAGACCAGCAACGGCAGAAACCACACCAGGTGGTGCGACCACGAGATCGGCGATACAAGATCTCCTGTGACGCCGACGGCGGCGATCGCGGCTAGTTCGGATCGTTTCGACGCCACCACCGCCGCCACGTAGAGCCCCGCGACCAACATCACCACCTCCAGGCACGCGAGCAACCCGTGGTTCACCAAGTGGTGGACGAGGCGTTGGAGAGCACCACGCAGTGACTGATTGGAGTTGTACACGGTGCCACCCATGTGCCGAGGGTTCATGGCGTCGGTGCGCCAATACGTCAACGACGCGTGCGCGTTCAGAATCAGCGTCAGAACATTGAGGACAATCACCGTGATGGCCGAGACCAACGCGGCTCGATATTGGCGACGTACGAGGAGGAAGATGATGAAAACTCCCGGCACCAATTTGACCGCCGTCGCGACACCGAGGAGTAGACCTCGCGGGAGCCGGCGCGATGGTCGATCGACCACGTCGTACAGCGTCATGGCGCCGAGAACGAGGTTTACTTGTCCGAAATGCAAGTTTTGGCTAATGGGCTCGAGGTAGAGCGCGCCGGCGACGCCAAGACTCGTCA
>CAIQUD010000077.1 GCA_903874965.1 uncultured Actinomycetes bacterium
AAGGACTCCGAGGCTCGCGACTTGATTCAGGCTGGCGGCAGAGATGACACAGGGGAGTTGCGTGCCATTGCCATTCGTGTACGGCCCAACTGCCCGACAGAGCGTCACCGAGGTGCACGAGACACCGGCGAGTGTCGAGAGTGGATCGGCCGCTCCGCCAGCCGGCACACCAGTGAAACTTGCACGGCGTGCTTGACCGCCAACAATGCTGACCGTGATGGGCAAATGGTGTCCGTGTGCGTCAAGGGCACTACCAACTGCGGTGCAGGTCGTCGTCAGGCAACTCACTCCTCGAAGACTCACGAGGGGGTTTGCCGCACTCAACAGTGGTGCCGTGATCAAGGTGGTGGCACCGACGCCCGTGCCACTGAGTGATGTCCACATTGACTGCGTGAGTCCAGAAGCAAGGCGAACTTGACCAACGGCGGTGCAGGCTGCCGCGCCACAAGAAATCCCCGTGAGGCTGGCAAGTGGATTTGCGGCAGCACCGGCAGGCAGCGTCCCAGGGAGCACCGACGTTGCCGTGTCGCCATTCAGGAACGCTACAAATGGCCGCGTTCTCGCTCCCGAGTCGACAAATGAACCAACGGCAACACAGGTGAGGGCGACGGTGCAGTCGAGTCCATTTGGACTGGTGCGCGGATTGGTTGAGGCACCCGTCGGTCCAGCCAATTGGCGGGCCGTTCCTGGAACGCCATCTCGCGAGATCACGGCCATTCCCTGCGTCCGGCCAACAGTGTCGGTGTAAGTCCCGACTGCAACGCAAAGCGCTGCGGAAGTACAACTCACTGCTGTCAATACTGATGTCCCGCTCGTCGAGGCTCCAACTGGCAACGTCACTATTCGGGACGTTGCCACTTGTCCGACCGTCGTGACAAAGAGCGGCAAGCGCTGTCCACCTGTCCCAAGCACGCTGCCAACAACGGAGCAACTTCCCTGCGCACCGCATGAGACCCCTCGAACGTCTGCACTCGGGTCAGTTGGTGCTCCGGACGGAATGGGAAGCGACATGGCGGTTCCGCGATCACTCGTCCCACTGATCACCATGTACGGAAGCGTCGAGCCTTTGAGATCGGTGTAGTTGCCAACAGTTGCACAGGTCACTCGACACGAGACTGCGGTTGCCGAGGCGGAGGTCGGTGGACCGGACACCGTCCAAAAACTGAGCCACGTCGTGGGCCGGCCGCTTGCAGCAATCGCCTTGCCGGTTAGGAGGTCCTGCCCGGTGTTCGCGAGACCCGTGTAGGGCGCACCTGGGGTGCCAAGTGCACCCGTGTCACCGAGGACTGGCCAACCGTCATTGAGCGCCTTGGCCGTTGCATTCTGCGGAACCGCATAGAGCCCAGTTCCAGAGGTGGAGGTGAACATTGCGCCGGTTGCGAAGAAGACGAACTGTCCTCCAATGCTTGCGCCGGAAAGCGCCGTGCTGGCAGGAGAGAAGGCCGCAGAGGCTTTCACATCGAGTGTTCGCCAGGTGGGTGGCGACGTTCTGATGTCGGTATCGAAACTCACGTAATCCGAGTAGTTACCTCTCGTGACAATCTCGACGTGACCGTCACTCGTGGCAAGGACCGGCTTGCCCGTCACTGTTGTTCCTCCATCAGCACTCGTTGAGAGGTCGGTCGATGTCCAAAGTGATGAGGGCGTATTGAGTTTTGCGCTGAGGGCCAAGAGGTGATGGTTGGCGAGGGTGGCGGCAATGGTCGTGATTGACGCCGTGTCGCCAATGACGGGACTGCCGACGACAGGGGACGGAACTGGGAAACTCCGAAAGCTCCAGAACCGAAGTGTTGCGTTGTCATCTGCGTATTCAAGGATTGAACCGAGTGGTCCGAGTGCCGTGACGTGATGTTGGGTTGACGTTGGATCTTCATCAACCGCTGGGTCTGACGTGAGAACCGGGCCGCCAGCAAGCGCCGTCACGTCAAGTGCCTGCCAACTCCTCGTCGCACTCGGCGTATCGAGGAATTGCATGAGGTGACCAGCAGCGGTGCGTCCGAAGATCGAGGTCCCATTGCTCGTGACCGAGATCACCGGCTTGCCAATCAGGAGCGGGCCACCCGAAGCCGACGTCACGTCAATGCTCTGCCAAGAGGTTCTGCCATCAAATCGCTGCGTCGTGAGGAAGAGGTGGCCGTTGGCCGCACGAGTGACGAGCTCGACAATGCCATCGGGATCAATGGCAAGCGCGGGAGTGAGCGTCGACGTGACACCAAGAAGCCCAGTGAGATTGGTGGTGGCCCATGCATTGACTCCGGGGCTCGTGTCACTGAAGAGGAGAACCTGTCCATTGGCGCCGAGTCCCGCAGCGAGCAAGGTCCCGCCATTATCGATGACGGTTGGTGGCTCGACCAAGGTCGGAAGTCCCGCTCCCAGTGTCGCGTCAACCGTCGTCCAATTGGCCGTGGTCCCAAAGGTCGCGGAAAATGACCAGAGGTTGCCGGGGGGCGTGACGATTGATGGTGCGACCTTGCCCCGTTCCGTCGCCGTCGCGGAGCTCGTGACAAGGAGCGCCAATACCGCCGCCGAAGCGCCGGCAAGTCGAAGTGGCCTCGAGAACGAGCGCCATCGTGACCCTTGGTGCTTCGTGCTCAAGCTTCTTCTGGGCATCGGCGAATCGGCCAACTAGATCGCCGTTAAAGAGGATGCGACACCAAGATCATGGTGCGTCGTTAGCCACGAAACAGAAACCGCAGACCCTGCAATTGCTGCCCTGAGTCCGCTTCCAGCCACACCGAGGTTGAAGGCGGCAGACAGGTCATAGGCATTCCACGTCCCCCCGGAACCATTGTCGGTGACGAGCACCAAGTGACTCGATGCATCGACCGCAAAGAGCTGAGTCTTGATGCCGACCATGACCAGCACGGGGCTCGTGAGCCCACTCGGCAGACCCTGTGTCGCGGTCAAATTGATCGTCGACCACGTTGAGGTTCCGAGTACCGACGTTGACAGGAGGAGATTGCCGTCAGAGGAGACCGATGACACCATGACCTTGCCCGAAGCAATGAACAAGCCAACTGGGCTCGTCGCGAGCGATGGCGATCCTGAAGCCTTGGTGACATCAACGAGCGCTGCTGCCGGACTCGTCACGCTTGAGGTCACCACCATCAAGTCACCGGAGTCGGCCCGATACGTCACCACGAAGGTCCCACCACTCGAACGGCAAACCGGTGTCCCTGACAAGGTGGCGCCGGTGAGCGCGGTGAGATCTGTGACCGTGAAGGTCTTTGCCGTTGCTGAGGTTGCTTGGAACTGCAGAAGCTGACCACTGTTGAGTCGGACTGCTCCAACCGCAAGTGCCGTGCTCCCAGGCTTTGCCACCGAGAGGCACAAATCAGTTGCTGTCGCGGAAAGCCCGAGGGCATTCGTGACATCAACTGGACTCCACTTCGATTTCGCGTTCACGCCATGGGTCACAATGAGATGCCCCTTCGTCGTCGTTGCTGCGACCACGAGTTGGGAGTCAAGTTTGCCAATGCCAATCGGGCCAACCAATTTGCCCGAGGATGCAGGCAGCGCTGCAGTTGCGACGGTCGTTGCGAGCAAGTTCGGTGCAGTGCCGCTTGCGATGGCGAGTTTCCCGCTCACGACGGCTGCAAGCGAAGTTCCCGTCAGCGAACCATTGAGATCGCCAGCGGAACTGCTCGAGCGGAGTGCTTTCTGTTGAACAGTGAGATCGCTCGATGTCCATCCTTTACTGACCGCAGTCAGCGCAGGAAGCTGCGCCGATTGGTTAAGCCAACCATTCGCGCTTGAACTCACTACCGCGGCTGCAGGGGTCTGGGTGACCCGGTTGAGCGCGTTGGAAAAGGTAAAGGAGAGTGATGAACCAGCGGCGAGGGTGCTCTGCACGGCGAAGGAGTAGGCATTGCGCGTCGTTGAGAGTGTCCCAATGGAACTCCCAAGACGCGTCAGTGGCCCGGTCGATCCATTTGCCGTCGCCGAAACAGATCCGGAGTTTGTTGGAAGGGTGTCACCAGCCGGGAGCGTGACCTTGACGGTATCTCCTGGTTGAAGTTGCACCGGGGTTGAAATTTGTGCGGTAATTCCAGTGATCTTTCCTGCGAGAACCGATGTCTGACTTGCCGTCGGTGCAGCAGTGCAAAGCCCAGTCAGGAGCGAGCCGAGCGGTGAGCCGAGACCTGTCGCGAGGTCATAGCCAGGTCGTGCCAGATAGGTCGTTCCTGTTCCAACCGAATTTGATCCAGTGGCCGTGTCGGAAAAATCATTTGGTGCAGAGGCGCTGAGCGAATACAACTGCGGGTTGAGGAAGCCAACCGAGGTTTGACAGTTCGAGTCGGCGAGTGCAATGAGCGATGCCAAGAGCGGAGAGGCAGCTGACGTTCCTCCAACGGAGAACCAACCGCCCTGATCAACTTGAAAGATGAGGACGCCTGTTCTCGGGTCACCATTGAGCGAGACATCGGGAACGAGTCGATGGGTTGCAGCGTTGACAACCGGATCGGTTGACGTCACTTGCTGCCAAGAGGGACGACTCCAGATTGACGAAACGCCGCCTCCAGAGCCTCCTCCACTCAAGGTTCCTGAACCCCATGCCGTCTGCGAGAGAGGGTTGGAACTGAGCATCCGAGTCGCCCCGACGCCAGTGACATACGGCTGGCTTGCTGGGTCATCAACGTTTGCTGCGGTGTTCGTTGGCGTCGAACCATCACCGGCGCAGTCGGCCGTGCCGTTGTCACCGCTTGCCGCAATGAACGTCTGGCCCTGGGCGGCCATCTGCTGGAACACCGCGTGCTCCCACACCACGCCACCCGGATCAGGGTTGTCGGCCTCGCAGATTCCCCAACTCGTCGAAACGACTTGGGCGACGTCGTCATTGGCAATGGCCGCCAACACATCATTTGGGCCACTCGGAGCACGAGCTGAGGAATTCGGGCCTTGGTAGACGAGGTAGTTCGCCTTTGGAGCAACCGACAACATCTCTTGAAGGTCGAGGGTTGGCTCGGTGGCATCGCCGGAATTCTTCGCGCTGTAGGGGGTGGGTCCCCCGTCAATGTTCACGTTCTTCACCAATGGTGAAATGCCGAAACAACTCTTGTAGTTCGTGATGTCACTGGTTCGATACGCAGCAAGCTCATAGAGCGCAACGGTGATGCCGGCACCTTGAAGCTTCGGGCCATAGAAGGCATTGAGTCCATAGGCGGCGGCGAGTGTGGATGTTGACAGGCCCAACCCAGCCGTTTCAGCGGTGGAAGCAGCCACACAACTCGGTGGTGTCGGACTGCCGGTCTGCGCCGAGCGTGGAGCGATTGAAGGCGTTCGGCGACCGAAGGAGGTAAGCCCCTCGACCCCGGCGATGAGTGGCCGAAGTCCTGCCTCAACCTTCGGAGCGCTTGTGTTGGCAAAATCAGCGCTGCCATTCTTCGCCTCGTATCTTGCAAGTCCCGTGTGGAAGAACGACTCAACGGCAGATGCGGTTCCGGTGACCTTCAGTGCTTGTCGTGCCCTGTCGAGTGGACGCACGACGAGACCACTTGTCTGAAGGGCTGCAACGAGCGGTGCAATGGAGGAAGAGGTGGGACCAAAACGCCTCGCATAGGCACCAGGAGCGAGGTAGTGGCGGAAGGTTGGACTTCCTGGACTCGTTACGCCATCGAGAAAGTGTTGGAACGATGCTGGGTCTCTTGGAAGGAGGCCGATTTCAAGATGGAAAACCCTGTTTGCAGCGACTCGTCCAACACGATGACTCGAGGCTGGGACCTTTGGAGCCGGTGCAAGTTTGACCAACCGATGTGGGTTTGACTGGGTCGTGGCGCCACCGGAAAGTGGCGCGAGCCAACTTGAACTCAGTAGGACCGCAGACGCAACCACAGCAGGTGCCAAGAGCCGTCGCGTAAGAGTCAACATGTGCCCACGCTACGGGACAGAAGCGCGGCAGGCGGGCTCGCTTGACGGGTTTGTCCTCAGGTCCGCTTCAGCGGTTTCGCGCTGGTAGCGTTTCTCTGGGCGAAGCGTGACGCACCTACGCAAGGTGACCTCAGGAGAAGAGGGTGGAACGCTCGAAGTTGAAATGGTTCGCACCTCTGGGGCGAATGGCGGTGAGTGCAGTGGCGGTGGCTGGCCTTGTGGCCAGTGCCTCAATCGACGCGGGCGCGTCGAAGGCAAAGCCGAAGACTGTCACCGTTGGCGTTGATGCACTCCTCTTTGCTCCTCCGCCCATTCCTTCAATCGCGAAACTCACGACAACCGATCTCACTGCGTCTGGAATCTTTCCAACGGTGCAGTCCCCTGTCGCCGTCAGCCAAATTCGAGGCGACTTGCTCGTGACGGCAATCTCACCGACTGGTGTATTGCTCGCATCGATTGATCCACTCACCTCTGGCGCTGCCAAACCCGCTGCACCGTTACCTGGTTTGGCGGCACTTCCCACTGTTGCCGCAGTATCGAATGCCATCGTCCTCGCGACGGGTGGCGCAGCTATGGCTGTCCAGACCTCGACCGGATCTATTGACCTGCTGACTACGCCTGGGGCAATCACCGGCACCTGGCAACTCACCACGCTGACGGGTGGTCCTCCTATCGTCACGACACCTGAACTTGGGATATCGCCTGCTGGAATCCTTGAACTGTTTGCAACGACGGCCAGCGGCCACGTCATTGAATGGGCGAATGACGGGTTTGCTGGCAATGCATGGAACGCCTACGACCTTTCGCTCGTCACTGGGCTCCCTCCAGTCGTGGGCTCGCCGCAACTCGCCAATTTCCAAGGGGATGGTGCCGTCCAAACGGTGATGGTTGAAACAACCAGTCACCGCCTCATCCTGCTTCTTGACGACAATTCAACCTTCACCATTTGGCGTCAGGTTCCACTGCAACTTCCTCAGGGACTCGCCCCAACTGCGCCTGTGCAATTTGGTGTCACGACAACTGGGCTGATTGCGAGTTACACCGTTGCCGGAGGGCTCGTTGTTGGCACGTCGGCAGGAGCTAGATCACCGTGGACGTGGACGGACCTTTCCGACAGTCTCACCAGAGCAAAATTTGCGACTGCTTCAGGATCGGTTCCCGCGCTCGTTTCGACGGTTTCGCCGGCAATTGTCGTCCGCGCGACAACGGGCGACCTGATCTCGGTGGGGTCGTTCACGTCCTCGAGCACCGCAACGGTCACCAACCTCAGTGCGGCAGTTGGCACCGGCGAACGAGTGTCGAGCGATGTCACGGTGACGATGACACCGACTGGACCAGCCTTTGGTGGCCTTGATGGTGGACCTATTGCGCTCGTCAACAAAATTGTGCTCTTGGCGAAGAGTCTTGACCAAACAGGCGCTGGCATCGTCGAAACGCCGCTCAATTCCAACTGCAATCCCTACACGGCCTATTTCGGTCGCGGCAGCACAGGGAACTGCCCAAAGGGCACGGCCGCTGAAGAGTGGTGTTCAGATTTCGCCAACTGGGTCTGGGCCAAATCCGGAGCGTCGGTTGTCGGAATCACTGGCTATAGTTTCACTTTTGTCAATCAAGGGCAACGACTTGGCACCTTCAAAGCAGGAGCCTCCAACAATCCGAAGCCCGGCGATGCCGTGGTCTGGGGCTACCTTGCTTCCGGAGTTGGTAACCACGTCGGCCTCGTCGTTGGGGTGAAAGGAAATCTGATTGACGTGGTCGCGGGAAATGCCGGTCCAGTCACCAAGCAGGGCTACAACGTGAAGGTTTGGGAGTCCGGCTACTTCGATCCAACGACCTCGCACGACGCACCTACCGATTCAATCGTTGGCTACATCACTCCAGTTCTCGCGAGTTCAGTCCCACGCACCAGCGGACCGCCGAGTGTTTCATCTGATGCGGCGAAGATCGCCGCTCAAGATGGCGGACGATAAGGCAGGGTTGCGGTTACGCGAGTTCGGGGTAGCGCCTTGAGAGATCAGCGCACTCGAGGCAAATGGACTCTGGGATGACACCAAGTCGCATGAGAATTGAGAATGCCTTGCAGCCAAGGCAGTAGCCGAGGGCCGATTCCAAGAAGGCGGCGAGGGCGAGTGGCAACAGGATCCAACGCGCAGCCGACCAACTTGCCAAGGCCCACGTCAACACCGTTGCGAGTGAAAAGGCGAGTCCAACGGCTTGTGCAAAACGCTTTGGTGGCCCAGGGGTCAGGACGGGCTTTGCGAAGCGCGGCGCAACGACCTTGGTGGCAAACAGACCGAAGGGCGAGAGCCGAGGTCCAGCTGCGACGCGAGCGGCAAATCCATAGGTAAGGACGATCGAGCCGTACTTCCAGTCCGTTGCAAAGGTCACGAGGGACAGAACGACGACGCAGGCGGCAACGGTTCTGGCTGCATGTTCGTCAACAGGATTGGGAAACGAGAAGAACTTGGCCACCAATGCAGCCTACCGACGACAGGACTTCACTCAGGCTCGCACGATGAGGACGACG
This sequence comes from uncultured Actinomycetes bacterium, assembly GCA_903874965.1. Lineage (GTDB taxonomy): Bacteria > Actinomycetota > Acidimicrobiia > Acidimicrobiales > RAAP-2 > CAIQEU01. Next base: position 8,396 of record CAIQUD010000077.1, read on the forward strand.
GTGGTGAGGATCCCGACGCCAACGACACAAGCGCGTAGCCATGGGACGGGAAGTTTCCGCGACAGGTGTGCCCCGAGATAGCCGCCGACAAGACTTGACGGTGCGAGCGCAGCAACGACTGCCCAATTTGGGGCACCGTGCAAGAGGAAGATCGTCGCAGCGATGGCGTTGACCATGATGGACAAGACAGACCTGAGACCGGACGATTCTGAGAGCGACACCGGCAGGGTGAGTCCAAAGACCACCAGCAACATGATGCCCATGCCAGCGCCGAAGTAGCCGCCGTAGAGCGCCGTCACGGTGATGCCAACAACGAGCGCAGTACGGTGCTCGATCTTTGTGGTGCGAGCAGAAATTGCCTTTGCAACGAGAGGCTGGACGGCAAAGAGGAGTGTTGCAAGGCCAACAAGCACAATCACGAGGTATCGAAAGACCGAAGCCGAGGTCGTCAGAAGAAGAAGCGCGCCAAGAATCGAGCCGCAGATCCCTGGGAGGACGAGGCGGCGCAGGTGGCCTCGTTGGTTGGCAATCTCTCGTCGGAAACCAACAATCGAGGCGGCGTAGCCAGGCAAGATCCCAACCGTTGAAGAAATGTTGGCGGTCAGAGGGGGAACGCCAAGCGCTAACAGGGTTGGGAACGAGAGCATGGTTCCGCCACCAGCAACGCCGTTGAAGAGGCCCGCACCAAATCCCGCAAGGAGAATCAGGATGATCGCGCCGTTCGACAGGCCATGGGCCGAAGCGAGCAGCGATGAGGTCATTGGTTGATGTTACGAGAATCCCTCGGTGGACCCTCCGGGGCGCAACTAGGTTTGCGTGCACGAGTGTGAAGGGGTGCCCAGATGGTCAGATTGACATGCATGCTGCGACGAAAAGCCGGAATGTCCCGGGAAGAATTTCATGACCACTGGATCAATGTCCACGGACCGCTCATTCGCAATTCAAAGGCTGGATCCTTCGTTCTTCGCTATGAACAACATCCGAGGACGAACTACGGAGAAGTTGATGACGGCGGCTTTGATGGGGTCACGTATCAATGGTTTGCCTCAATGGACGACTACAACGCGCACACGATGGCGGAGGACTTTGGTGTTATGTGGACGGACATCGAGTCATTCCTCGACACCTCCCAGCTCCACTTCGTGCTGACCGAAGAGCCAATTGTCGTCATCAATACGGTCGGTGCATAATCGTGCCGTTTATTGCTCAGTCCGAGGCTCATCAACCAGGAGCCCCACCTGACCAGCTGTGGCATATGGCCTCAACACGTCAGGTGACGGCTGACCCCGCGTTCGCTGAAGGGATCACGGTGTGGTCGGCTGGGGGAATTGTTTGGCGTCGTTCTCCAGAGGGCATCGTTGAAATCGTTGTGTGTTACCGCCCGTTCCGGGTCGACTGGTCATTTCCCAAGGGGAAGCTCAATGGCGGCGAGACCTTCGAAGACGCAGCAATACGAGAAGTGCATGAAGAGTCTGGACTTCACTGCGAACTCGGGCCATATCTCGGCTTTGTGAACTACGTCGATCGCAAAGACCGTCCGAAGGTCGTCGTCTATTGGCTCATGAAGGCAATTTCTGGAGCCTTTGTTGCCAATGAAGAAGTCTCTGAACTTCGCTGGGTTGACGTCGACACCGCACGGTCACTCGTGACCTACGACCGCGATCGATCGGTCATTGAAATGTTCTCTCTGATGGAAGAAGTCCAGCCGCTCTATCCAGCGCCTTCTAAGTAACGGCGCAGAAAAACCTTCGTCCGTTCATCTTGGGGGTCATGCAGGAGTTGTTCGGGTGGTCCTGACTCGACAATTTTTCCCTCGGCAAGAAAGACCACCGACGTCGCAACGTCCCGAGCGAATTCCATCTCATGGGTTGCCAAGACCATGGTCATGCCTGTTGCGGCGAGTTCTCGAACGACATCCAAGACTTCGCCGACGAGCTCAGGGTCAAGTGCGCTGGTGATCTCATCAAGCAACAGCAGTCTCGGTTCCATGGCCAGCGCCCGAACGATTGCGACACGTTGTTGTTGGCCGCCTGAAAGGCGATCGGGGTAGTCCTTCGCCTTCTCGGCGAGGCCGAATCGCTCGAGCAGTTGCAGTGCTGCGGTCACGGCTTGTGCCTTTGGATGGCGGAGCACGCGCCTCGGTCCAAGGGTCACGTTGTCGAGCACGCTTCGATGCGGGAACAGATTGAAGGACTGGAACACCATGCCAACCTGGCGGCGAACGAGTTCACCACGCACGTCATCGTCTGCGAGATCGACGCCGAGCAACTCAATGCTTCCGGCTTCAGGTACTTCAAGGGCATTGAGGCAACGAAGCAGCGTAGATTTCCCCGACCCTGAAGCGCCGATCAAACAGACGACTTCATGTGACGAGACTTCGAGGTTGATGCCGTTGAGCACCGTTCGGTCACCGAACTTCTTGATGAGCTCGTAGACCCGCAACAACGGTGCTTCGGTCATGCCGTCACCTGAATCGCTCCGGCGAGTCGGAGTTCTTGGTCTTTTGCTTGGAAGTGCTCGGCGAGTCGGGTCAGTGGGACACAAATTGCAAGGAACAGCAGACCCGCTGCGGCATAGCTCGTGTCGTTGAAGTAGACGCCCTGATTAATTTGTGCGGCCTTCAGCACTTCAATGACTCCTGCGCCAATACCAATGATTGCAGTGTCTTTTTGGAGCGAGACGAAGTCATTGATGAGCGGCGCAATCACTATGCGGAGTGCTTGAGGAATCGTGACGTAGCGAAGCACCTGCACCTGGTTGAGCCCAATGGCTTTGCCGGCGAGCGTTTGCGCGAACGGAACGGCTGCGACGCCTGCTCGATAGACCTCGGACACGTAGGCGCCATAGCAAAACACCAAGCAAAAGAGCCCATACTCAAACCAGGTTCGACTTGAGACGAAGGGGATCTCGAGTTGCGGGAAGCCAAAGTAGACGGCGAGAACGACCAGAATGAGCGGCAGTCCTCGTGCAAGGTCAACGTAGAAGGTTGCCAAGAGGCGAGGTCCCGCGAGCAGAGCGCTCTTCGACATTCGAAGGAGCGCAACCGGTAGCGCCCACAACAACACGAGGACCTCGGCGACGAGACACAGACCCACGTTCTTGAGGAATGCCTGCCACATTGGCGGCACGCTTTGGCTTTCGTCGCCGAAGAACGCGAGTCGAAGGTAGTGCGGGCTCAGGAAGAAGTGCCCGAAGCTTTGGGCTCCTGGAGACAGTGCGAAGACAAGAACGATGGTGACAATGAGCAGCGCAACCGACGCCAGGCTGATGGCGCGAGGTCTGCGACGAGTCCACTTCCAGAGTCGCGATCGCGGTCGGGTGAGCGGCGTCGAAGGAGCGGCTCCAGACGGGTCCTGTGACGCCATGTTGATTGGTTGCTCAGGCCGCTACGGCTTGAGTTTCGGAACCTGGTTGTAGATCCCGAGGTACTGCTTGTTGATGGACTTGAGCGTGCCCTGCTTCTTGATTGCAGCGATGGCGAGATTGACGCAGCCAACGAGCTTTGAGCCCTTCGAGAACAGCGCACCGAAGTGCTCACCGGTCGTTGGGAACTGTCCCACTTGAACGGCAGTGCCCTTTGCAAATTCGCCCGAGTAATCCGAGGCCATGTATTGGCCTGTCGGCGTGTCAACGACGATTGCGTCGATCTGCTTGGCCTTCAAGGCACTGACCGCGTCCTCAAGGGTGTTGTAGACGTTTGGAGCGGCTGTCGGCTGGAGGTGCTTCGTGATGTAGGCGAGGCCCGTCGTCCCAATCTGGTCGCCGTAGCGATAGGTCTTCAGGTCTGCAGAGGAGTACTTGGTCACAATTGGGTTGGTCTTGAGCGCAATGATGGACTGCGTGACGTCGTAGTAACTCTTGGAGAACGACACGACCGACGCGCGTTGCGCGGTGTAGGAAATCTCGTTGAGGTCAAAGTCGAAGGCCTTCTTGCCAGGTTGGTACGAGGAGTCGAATGGCTCGTGCACCCAGGTCACCTTCTTGGAAGAGAATCCCATTTCCTTCGCGATGGCGTACGCCACTGCCGACTCATAGCCCTTCTTGTTGCTGGGCTTGTTGTTGGTGAACCAAGGGTCGTACACCGGGTTGTCGGTGGCAATCGTCAACTTGCCACTCGTGTGAAGGGCGCTCTTGTGTGCAGCGACGCAAGCGGCAGCCTTCGTCACGGTTGCCGCACCCGATGGCGAGGACATCCCGGCAATCGTGAAGAGCGAACCTGTCAAGGTTGCGACAGTTAGGAGACGTGGAAGCGTGCGCATTGGTTCTCTTTCGGTCACGGACGGCCCTAGCCGTCAGGGCTTCAAGGTTACCCTGCAACGTCGCCCAAGCGTCAGCGCTCGCTGAGGGCAGCGGCTACTCGAAGAACAACCTCATCAACAACGCCACTCATCGTGGCCTCACCACCGAGATCAAACGTTCGGATGCCGTCGGCGGCAGTTCTGAGTGTGGCCGTTCGAATGATCTTGGCAACGTCGGCGTAGGCAGGCTCCCCAGTTCGCACGACGGCATGCTCGAGAACCGCTGCACAGGCAAGCAACATTGCCATTGGGTTTGCGACATTCTTGCCCTCAAGAGACGGTGCAGTCCCATGCGGTGCCTCCGCCATGGCAACGATTGGCAGCAGTTGATCATCGAGCGCCATGAGCACCGATTCCGCCCCGGCAATGGAGCCGAACAGCGCAAGCACGAGATCAGACAGACAGTCACCGTCACGATTGAGCGACGGCACAACGATGGGCTCATTGAAGTCTTCGGTGATGAGTCCTGCATACGCTGCGTCGATGAGCACTGGGCGATAGACAATCCCAGGGTGACGTGCCGCAGCCATGTCCATCTCTTCTTTGAGCATTCCCTCATAGGTTGGGGACACCGTCCACTTTGGACCGCCGTAGACCGAGCCACCGATGTTGTCCGCAGCTTGGAAGCTGTACTCCGCAACTGACCGACACACTGAACGGCTGATTCGCTCTGTTCTCCACGCAGATTCCCCACCCGAGCCTGCGTCGCCATCTCGTCCTTCGGCGGCGCCGTAGGCATCCCCAACGGCCATTCGAACAACAACGATCGGGTGTTTGGTTGAGACAACCGGCTTCACGCCGGGAATGCGCCGTCCGGTCCGAACAATCACCGATCCGCCGATGCCTTCTCGCAGGATTCGATTGGGAGAACCAACCGACCCTCGCTCAGGTGGGGTAATCGTCGCGGCCTTGAGTCCAAGACCAAGTTCACACATTGCCGCAGCTGCCTCATGGACAACTTGGTTGTTTGAGCGAACTCTGGCCTCGAGTGAGAGATCAAATCGCTGGAGCTCAATTGGGAGACCAAGAAGCGCTGGGTCGAGCACTCGCAAGGCCTCGTTGAGGAGCTCTTGCCCCGTCTGGTCGCCGTCGCAGATGACTATGGAAGCTGGTTTGGTCATAGCTCCATTGTCGCGGACGAATGAGCAGCTCCCAACCGAAGCTCTGGGGGACGCGAAGAAGCCCCCGCCAATCGGCGGGGGCTTCTTCGGCAGTACTACGAGTACGACTAGGCGAGCCAGGAAGGCACAGCGCTAGAGATGTACTTCGTTGTCGTTGGTGCAGCAGTTCCCGCGTCACCAGCTGAGTAGACCGTTCCGGCCTTGGTGATTGAGGTGGTTGCGGTGGCCGAGGAAATCTTGACCATGAGTCCGCCCTGCAGTCCCTGGTGGTTCGAAGCGCTGTACTTGAGCGAGGTCACCGCTGGAGTTGCGAACGAAGAACCCTGAGTTTCAAGGACGTTGACAATGCCGCTCTGCGTTGGGTTCGTGCCCATCAAACGGAGGGCCTGCATGAAGGTGACTGCCCAACCCACGCCGTACTGCATGTTGCCGGTGAGGATTGACTTCGCCGTGAACTTCGGGAAGTCCGCGTTGTCAGCGAGCAGAACCTTCTTCGTCCAAGCGTTCCAGACGTTCTTGGTGTCACTGGTCGGAGGAAGGAAGGTCAGTGACAGTGCGCCAACTTCGTACTTGTTGTTGACGGTCTGTGGGTCTGAGCCAACGCCAGAGATCACGAACTGTGGCTTGAATCCAATGGCGTGAGCATCCTGAATGATGTTCTTGGTGGCAACTGGAATGGAGTCGAGCACCACGACCGCAACCTTGTCGTTCTTCATCTTCGCCATCATTGCGCCGAAGGGGTTTCCCGCCACTGCAGCAGTTGCTTCGTAGGAGAACGAGTCACCGGTACCCATGGCAGGAATTGAGAGCCCTCCACGGTTGAGTCCGGTCAGCCCATTGGCACCAAAGTCATCGTTCTGGCCAATGAAGCCAACGCTCTTGTTCTTGAAGTTCGTCTTGATGTAGTTGGCGAAGATCTTGCCTTCAGCGATGTAGTCGGTTTGCCATCCAAACAAACGTGGGTACTGGCCAACGTTGTTCCAGTCAGAGGAACCAGAGTTCACAAACAACTGCGGGACATTGTTGTTGTCGAGCAGGGAACGGACGCTGTCCTGCGTGGCAGTCCCGAGGGAACCAGTGGTGGCAAAGAGTCCGCCAGGGGTGTTCAGGAGTGCCTGGGTCTGGGAGTACGTGCTTGGCGTACCGGTGCAACCAAATCCTGGGACTTCGTAGCAGTCGTCCTTGATGATGAAGTTGATCTGGCGACCGTTGATGCCACCCTTGCCGTTGATGTACTTAAAGGCGGCCCTTGCTGCCTTGGCGACATCGGAGTACCCAGGAGAAGCAATACCCGTAAGCGGCACGGTTGCACCAATGGTGATGGAGTTGCTGGTCACACCGTCATTACCTGACGCACCAGCTGAGGTGATCGCTGCGCCGGTTGAAACCAATCCGACGGAGAGTGCCGAGACTGCAGCAATTGCTGAAGCTCGACGAAGGGGGCTGCGGAACATGTGGATCCTTTCGATGATTCGAGGTACTGCGCTGTCCGTCATGGTAGTGCTGGAATGAATTGTGTTTCTACAGGG
>CAIQUD010000078.1 GCA_903874965.1 uncultured Actinomycetes bacterium
ATCAACTACTTCGAAGCGCCGGATGCCCTCAGTTGCGCAAGCCTGGTGACCGTCGCGCTGTTTGATGGAAGAGCCTCACATCGGGTCACGTACTGCATGCCAATCCAGACCCGGTGGCTTGGCATCTCAACGAGTGGATTCGTGGTTTGTCCAGAAGGCAAGTGCTCCAACACTGAGTAATACGGCGTTGAGTCGACCGCACAGAAGTGATGCGTGATGACCACATTGGGAGCAGGACTTCCCGGCACGATTGAGGTATTCGGTTCGCTGAACCGTTGGTAGACCTGCGACAGAATGACCCAGTGGGCACGGTCAACCTGCTGCGCGAGTCCAGAGTCGATGGTGTTTGCAATGCCTGGGTTCATCTCCAGGTAATAGGTCGAGGGCTTCAATTGCGGCTCGAACCAGTAGAAGATGGGCTCGTTGTAATTGGTGAAACGAAGGTCATTTGGACCTTCGAACAAGGTCTGCCCCGGAACAGAAAGCAACGCAACCGCTTCTGCCGCACGGCGCATCAAGACAGCACGGTTCGAGTCGTCAATTGGAATTGACCGTCCATTCACATGAATCGAGTGACGAGCGACCATCCCATCGGCCTTGCCTCCAGGAGTCAAGAGTTCGAGATAGGGCTGCGTCCACATGGTTGTTGCGACGAGTGAGCCAATGACGACCAGGAGTGCAGCGGACGTCCCGACAACTCTCGGGATCGACCGACAACGCTGCCGAAGAAGCAGCGCGATTGCGACAGGGACCACGGCAAGCCAAAACGTTCCGACTTGGCGGAAGTGTGAGAAGTCAGCCCGCTGCAAGAAATTCGACGTCAGCAGTGCGACAGCTGCGACGACCGCAATCCACCGCTTGTCCTTCACCCGTCGCGGTCCAACAATCGTTGCCACCGTGACAACGAGTCCAGCGACCATCAACCAGAAGAACAGCGCAACCTGTCCGGCGATTGGACCACCGATCGCTCGGTGGAGATAGGTGAGTGAGGAAACCTTGGTGAAGAACTCACTAATTGTGGTGAACGATGGGGGAACAGGGAGCGCACGACCGGCTCGGAGGTGGAAGAGCGGGTCGATCACCAGATTTCGAACGACATTGCCGACTCCCGCGGTGGCAACGAAGTACAAGTAGGGGAGCAGCGCGACCCCGAAGGCAAGCAGAAGGGGCTTGAGGGCGTCCCGGCGCCGCCAAAGCAAGATTGTTGCAGGAATGCTGACCATGAAGATGAGATCGGGGCGAAAACCAAGGGCAATGCCGTAGCTCGCCCCACTGAGCAGCAACAAGTTCCGATGAGGTGGATCTCGATCAAGTGCGGCGGTCAGCGCTGCTAGTCCAAAGAGTGCGAAACCAAGCCCTCCAACCCATGAATACGCCATGAGGCCGAATGGCGCAATCGTGCACCACGAGAGCGCAGCTCCAATCCATGCGCCGCGCTTTGAGTGGCGCCGGAGGAGCCAGTAGACCCCAGCAACAAGCACCATTCGATAGAGGAGGCCAACAGTTCGCTCGACATTGATGGATGGATGGATTGCCGCGAAGGCAACCGTTGGAACGTAGACATTGAGCGGACCGTATTCCGTCCAGAAGTCCTTCGTCGGCACCGAGCCATGCAAGGTCAACGTTGCGTACTCGACGATGGAGCCTTCCTCCATGGAAGTCGCAGGCATGTGGAACATCTGGGGCAGTGGAACAAGCAACAGCGCACCCAAGATGAGCACAACGAGTGCTCGACCAACTTTCGGGCTTCGTGCAATCGCACGCATGTCGGTCACACAGCGATTCTACTGATGTTCGGCCTTCTCCTGCAGCGCAACCTGTTCGGCCCTAAAGTTTTTTCCATGACCACCTTTGCAACTTTTGATCGGCCTGGATGGCCGGTAGCCGAAGATGAAGCAACGACAATTTGGCAGTTCGTGGATTTCTTTCGAGCAACCTTGGCCAGGAAGTGCGAAGGGCTTACCGACGAGCAGCTTCAGACATTTGCCGTTCCGCCTTCAACGTTGACCCTGCTCGGCATTGTCCGCCATATGGCCGAAGTCGAGCGGTATTGGTTGGAGGTCGTATTTCTTGGCCAACCAGATACACCACTGTTCAATCAGGACGAAAGCGATCCGGATTCAGATTTCAATGATCTTGGGAGTGCATCCGTTCAAGAGGTTGCGGCCAAGTGGCTCGAGACACGATCGACGGTCATGGCCCATGCAGCAGCACATGACCTCAATGAAGAGGCAATTGGCGATCGGAAGGGTCAAGCGCGCAAAGTCACACTCAGGTTCATTGCGGTGCACCTCGTTGAGGAGTACGCCCGTCACTGCGGTCACGCGGACCTCCTTCGAGAGGTGCTCGACGGCGAAACAGGGCACTAACGCACGGTTATCGAGTTCGAACGAGTCCTCGACCGGTAATCATCGGCAAGTCAAGTGCGGTGACGAGGCCAGGCTTCGCCGCAACAACTGCAGGAACCGCGTTGACAATTCGCATCGCGGTTGCCTTGAGGCCAGCGGTGTTGTGGTCGCCGTCGGTCCCAAGCAGTTGGAGGTCCACGATGTAGTTGGGTTCCCCCGAAACTTGCACGCGGTAGCACGAGGCACCTGCAGGCTGCGGCCAGTCGGGGGCGATGTCATCATGAAGGCGAGTGACGTGTTCGAGGACAATCACTGCCTTGCCGTCGACATAGCCACGAAGCTCGAAGTGAAGACCAGCAACGGTTCCTTCGGCAACAGGTCCGGCGTCGGTGTGGATGGGGAACGGTGCAGGCACCCGTTCGTACCACTCCTCAATTCGCTCAAGTTCAAGCCCGAGGCCAGCGGCCAAGATGCCAATGACCGATCCCCATGCGAGGGTGGGAACTCCGGGTTGAAGGAGAAATGGAATGTCGTCCATGGCTCGTCCGAATCCCATGATGTCGAACAGCACCGCAGCCTGGTTGTAGGTGGCGTAGTTGCAGATCTCGAATGCCCGGACTTCTTCAATTCGTTCTGAGATTCCCGTAATGACAAGGGGGAGGGTGTCATTGCCAAATCCCGGGTCAATCCCATTGACGAAGATCGACGCACCACCTTCGTTTGCCGCGTCAATGACACCCTTGGCGAGTTCATCGGCGATGCCATAGGGGTATTGAAGAAACACGGGGCCAGAGGAAACGACGTTGATGCCGGCACGAAGGAACGAGGAGAGGTCAGCGAGGCCCTCGAAGAGTCGGTCATCTACCCACGCAGTGTGGACAATGCAATCCGGCTGCATGGCCAAGAGCGACGCAGCATCATTTGAGGCCAGCACACCGAGGTCGCGATCGAGTCCGGCAAGGCGACCAGCGTCTTTGCCGGCCTTCTCAGGGTTCGAGACGTAGACGCCAACAAGCTCCAGCGCCGGATTTGCATCGATACCCGCAATGGCGTGCTTTCCAACATTGCCAGTGCTCCATGCGATGACCTTCAATGCCATGATTCCCCCCTGTTGTGCGTGGTGATGAAAACTCGAAACCGATTTACAGGTCGGGCATCCCGAAGTCCATGTTGGGAACTTCGAGTCCGCCATCAATTTCAAGAATTTTGCCGGTCAGGTAACTGCCAGCTGGTGTCGCGAGGTAAGCGACTCCCGTTGCAATGTCGTCAATCGTGCCAATCCTGCCGAGCGGTGTCCGATCTTCCATGTGGGTCTTCAGCTCCGGAGAGGACATCACGATGTCGAGTGCCGACGTGGCCGTTGAGCCAACGGCGATGGCGTTGACACGAATGCGCGGTGCCAAGTCCTTCGATGCCAAGCGGGTGTAGTGAGCGAGCGCTGCCTTGACGGTGCCATAGGCAAGGTAGCCACGACCAGCAACACGACCAACAACCGAGGAGATATTGACAATGGCACCACCCCCGGTTTCGAGCATGGTTGGCACTGCAGCACGAGTAAGCGCATGGGCGGTCGAGACATTGAAGTGGAACGCAGCCTCGAGGGCACGCGTTGAGGTGTCGAGGAGCGGCGTCGGCATGGTGCCACCAACGTTGTTCACCAAGATGTCAATGCGCCCAAACGCGTCCTTCGCTTCGTTGGCGAGATTTGCCACGGCATCGAGATCGGAGAGGTCACAGGCGACAATGTGGGCACGCCGTCCGAAGGACTCAACGACTGCCTTGACCTCTTCAAGTTGCTCGAGCGTCCGAGCAGCAATGACGACGTCTGCACCACATTCGGCGAGTACCGCCGCACTTCCTGCACCAATGCCTCTGCCACCCCCAGTGACAATGGCAACTTGGTCAGTGATATCGAATCGTTCGCGCAACATCGCAGCCCCCCTCGGCTCGTCGCCACACGTTAGCCAAGCGGCGAACGGCTGAAGTTGTGTCGCTCCGGTCGTAGCATTAGAAGGTGCCTTCCTCGCCAACAGAGCCCGAACGCCACGTCCTTGCGGCCGGTGAGGGCGACGAGGGATGGGCGATTCGACGGTGGCCAGCTACCGTCACACTTCTCGCCTGCATTGTCCTGTACCAAGTCCTGCCCACTCGAATTGTGCTCGGGCCAAAGTGGCTGGTGGTGGTGCTTGAAGCCATCCCGATTCTTTTTCTCACCTTCGGCCATCCTTACCGACACCCAGGTGAGCCTCGCTTCGTCCGGTGGTTCACGATTGGGACCATTGCGGTCGTCAACCTCTTCAATGTTGTGTCAATCATCATGCTCATTGATCGACTCCTCAATGGGCACATTGCGAACGGACGAGAGCTCGTCTACTCGGCAGTATCGGTTTGGTTTACCAATTGTCTGATCTTTGGTCTGTGGTTTTGGGAGCTTGACCGTGGTGGACCAGCCAAGCGGCACACGATCCACGAAGGACCTCCAGATTTTCTCTTCCCACAAATGGTGAGCCCAGAGTTCGGACGGCCTGGCTGGATGCCGAAATTTACGGACTACCTCTACATTGGCTTCACCAATGCCACAGCATTTTCACCCACTGACACCATGCCCCTCACGACAACGGCGAAGTGGCTGATGTCGATTGAGTCACTGGCATCAATGGCAACAGTTGTGGTGGTGGCAGCTCGAGCCGTCAATATTCTTCAGGGATAACGCAGACGAAGCTTCAGAGTTCGATCTTGAGGTGGGCCGAGAGATCACCCAGGAGATCGACCGTGACGTGGCGAGCACTGAAGCGCCACTTGCCGTCAACTCGCTCGAAGCGGTCTCGATACCTCCCAGCAATAATTGGCTGAAGGGGAAGCATCCCAGGCACTGCTTGGAGCACGGTGAAGTACGAGGACGCATTCGCAGAATCGCCATCAAGAGTGATCGCCACGTTGGTGGTGACGTGCTTGGTTTTTGGGGTCCCGTCGTCATAGCGCTTGGTGGTGGAGGCGTAGAGAGCGGTCAGCGCATCAACCCCACGTTGGCTTCCTTCGACCCCTTCAAAGGTGACATCGGCGTGCGCTAAAACCTGGGCGACGCCCTCAAAGTCACCGAGATCAATTCGTTCCGCATACGCGTAAATGCAGTTCGCGATGTGCTGCGCGTCATCCATGCGGCGAGGCTAGATCAGCCAAGAAGTCGGTGGAGGGTGTTGGCAAGGCGGGATGGTTTCCCCGTGAGCCGCTCGCTTCGATCGCCAAATGCTGCAACGGCGAGACCGGCGTTGACGCCGAGCCAACGAAGTGGCTCAGGCTCCCAGCGAGGGGACACATGGCCGACCCATGGGAGACGAGTAAGCGGAGAATCATTGCCAACAATGAGATCAGCCAGCGTCTTGCCGGCGAGATGGGTCGTCGTAACGCCGTCGCCGACATAGCCACCGGCAGCGGCAAGTCCAGTCCGTTGATCGAAGGTGACCGCCGAAGACCAATCGCGCGCGACACCAAGTGGGCCGCCCCAGGCGAAGTCGATGTTGACCGGTTCCAGCACCGGAAAGAGTTCGACCAATGCCGCATGCAGCGCCTTGAAAATTGAAAGGTCTCGATCAAAGGATGCGTCGATTCGAGAGCCGAAGTGATACGGCGCCCCTCTGCCCCCAAAGGCGAGTCGCCCATCAGCGGTTCGTTGCCCGTAGATGATGAGATGACGGTAATCAGCAACGGTGGCTCGATCACTCAGTCCAATCGATGCCCAGGTGGCCTCATCAAGTGGCTGGGTCGCAAGCATGAGTGAATAGAGCGGAACAATTGCTCGCTTGGTTGATTCCATTTGCGAGGTCCATGCTTCGGTCGCTCGAACGACAACGGTTGCGGTGACCTTGCCCTGCGCGGTTCGGACGCTCGGCTTCATTGTTGAGGTGCCTGGTTCAATTGCCAGCGCTGTTGTTCCCTCAGCGATCCGACCTCCCCTGGCTTCAACGGCGCGAGCAAGCCCTCGAACGAGTTTCAGCGGGTGAAGCGCCGCACAGTGCGGTGTCCACGTGCCCCCAAGGACGTCACGAGCACCGCAGCGGGCTGCAGCTTCAGCCTGTGAAAGGAGCACCAAATCGTCGTCATTGCCGGTGCAGTTTTTGGATTCGGCAACGTCTGCGATCGCTCGCGCAAGTTGTGGCTTCGTCCTCGCCAAGGTGAGGGTCCCGCCTTGTTGCTGATCTGCATCAATTCCATCGTCATCAAGTGCGGTCAAGAGGGTCGAGAGCGCCTCTTGCATTGCCAAACGCATTGACCGTGGTGCGTCCCGTCCATGTTCTCGTTCAAGGAGGCGATCGCTTGTCGCGAACAATGCCGATGCCCAGCCGCCATTTCGTCCCGAAGCACCGAACCCACAGTGGTGGGCTTCAAGGACGAGGACCTTGAGACTGGGGTCTCGAACGAGGAGTTCTCGAGCGGTCCAGAGGCCGGTGAAGCCACCACCAACGATGCAGACGTCGACATTCATTGCACCAGCCAAACCTGGTCGACGCTTGAGGTCTTCATCAATCGTCGCATCCCACAGCGAGCCGCGAGCCGCAGCACGCTCGAGCGAGGTCATGGTCAGACTCGGTCGAGTGCCCCTTCGAGCACTGACCGAATGATGCTCGTGATGGTTGCGAACTCGGTTGGCCCAGAGATGAGGGGAGGGGCAACCTGGATGACAGGATCACCCCGGTCGTCGGAACGACAAATGAGGCCAGCTTCAAAGAGTTCGGTCGACAGATAGTCGTCAATGAGGCGGTCGCACTCTTCTTCGGTGAATGTCTCCTTCGTGACCTGGTC
>CAIQUD010000079.1 GCA_903874965.1 uncultured Actinomycetes bacterium
ACCTTGTGCACCGTTCGAACCATTCGTACCGGCTGCACCTTGGGCACCAGTTGCGCCTTGGGCACCGTCAGCACCGTTGGTGCCGTTGGTTCCATTCGTTCCGTTGGTTCCGTTGGTGCCAGCAGCACCTTGAGCACCGGTTGCACCTTGGGCACCGGTTGCACCCGTCACACCTTGGAAGCCCTGGGCGCCAGTTGCGCCGGTTGAACCTTGTGCACCGTTCGAACCATTCGTACCGGCTGCACCTTGGGCGCCATTGGTTCCGTTGGTGCCGTTAGTCCCAGCAGCTCCTTGGGCGCCGGTGGCACCCTGAGCTCCTTGGCGTCCCTGAACGCCTTGGAAGCCAATTTGTCCCTGCGAGCCGACAGCACCTTGAGTGCCTTCACGGCCTTGGGTTCCCTGTGAGCCTTGCTGGCCTTGCGATCCCTGCTTGCCTTGCGTTCCTTGCTTGCCCTGACGACCTTGGGATCCTTGCGGTCCTTGAGGTCCCTGAGTTCCGGTCGTTGCAGCCGAAGTGTGAATGACGCTGCCACTGAGGGCGGTGCCAATTGAAGAATTCGCGACTGGAAGGGTAGTTGTCGTTGCGTCAGTCCCGCTGAGGACGACTGCCGAACGAGGCACCATCTGTGTCGAGGCGCTTGCAACACCTGAGGGGAGAAGGCCAGTAACGCCAACGGTGGAGGTAAGGCCAGCGAGGGCCATGGCGCTCGTCGTGACGCGCTTCCACTTGGGCTCGGTGTACCGACCTGAAGGCTTGCGATTCCCCTGGTGCTTGCTCACGTAATAATCCTCCACTCACTGCCTCGAGACGGATCTCTCTCGGCAAACTCACTGCATGCACCGGTTTTCACTGGCGCTGATGCTCTCCTGCTCGTGCAAGAACACAGCCATGCACTTCAAACTTGCTACTGAATTTGGCACACAGCGATGCCAAGTGCGCTTCAGGTTACAAAATTGTTTCGGTAGGTTCTCAGAGAACCTTCAGGAAGTTGCCAACATGACCCACATTGGAGCGCGGCCTATCTGAATTTCATCACCAAGACAAGACTGCAAGCTGCGAGCAAAGTGGGGTCAGCGGCCCACGGTGCCGTCGAATTGCAGCGGCGAGGCAATTGGGAGCAGCCGAGTTTGATGCGAATTGTGCGGTCCCGCAATGACCTGGCCAGAGATCCCCACGGACCACCCCAGACGCGGCGTCGTTGGATCGGTGAGGGAATTCGACAAACTCCAAGTGCCAGCGTGATGAGAGAACAGCAGAGCCAGACCATCAACCGTTGACGTCCCAGGAGCTCCGGCAATCATGACGGCCTTGTAGGTAGCGAGCGATTTGCCGAGTCCGGAATTCGTCACTGGGCTTGAGGCGGTGAGTGTTGTCGGCGTGGTGGCGGAGAATGAGTCATAGGCCTCGACCACTCCTGCACCACTGTGGCCAGTAACGGACCTTCCAGGAACGCCAATCGCGAAACCTGTGTCGGTGAACGCCACGGAGGTCCCGAACCCGTCACCTGCGACCGGTGATGCTTCGGTCAATGTGCGCGTTCGATTCCACGTCCCGCCGGTGAAGGTGAAGAGGTAGGCAGCACCCGCACCACTACTCGTCCCCGGTGCACCAACGAGCACGTGATTGCCAAGGACGGCAACGGAGGTGCCAAACCGGTCATCGGATGCCGACGATGGTGGCAGGAGCGTGTTGGTGATGGTCCACACCCCACCTATTGCTCTTCCGATGTAGGTCTTGCCTGAGGTCGTAGTTCCGGGAGCACCAACGACGACGCGCTCACCAGACAGTCCAACCGCAGCACCGAAATGCCCTCCGATGACTGGTGAGGGATCGGTCAAACCACCGATCTGTCCCCAAATGCCATCTGAGTGGTACACGTAGTAAACGGCGCCCTCTTCGGTATTTCTGCCTGGAGAGCCAATCACGACGTTATTGCCGGTATAGGCAATTGATGCACCGAAGGAGTCACCAGGGCCAATGCCGCTCACCGTGAGCTGGGCCATCTTCTTCCAAGCGGTGCCAAGGCGATACTGGTAGATGATCCCTTGGCTTCCATTGTAGGAAGGCACGCCGAGAACAGCTCTGCGACCAGCCACGGCAACTGCATCACCCCAAGGATTGGAGGTGTCGTAGGAAGGCATCGCACCCACACCAGTCGACGTTGCGAGCGGGACGATGACGGTCGACGCTGAGGCGACGACGATCGCAAGACGTCGTGTCATGCTCCCTCGCCTGCGAACCATCGCAACCCCTCGTGTTCTCTGACCGTGGCGCCTTTTACCCACTGCTTTCAATAACCTTATCCCCGCTGCTCAACATTCACTGGTCGTCATCGCTGAATCTTCCTCAGAATTGAGCGCCCTCAACTACGCTCCCATCAACTTCGAGGCGTGGGGGCTGCAATGGACGTTGCGATGAATGTTGGTCACTTCTTGGAACGTGCGGCACTCGTCTATCCCGATCGCACCGCCATTGTCGACGAACCCGACCTGCCTGGCAGTTGGGGCCGCGTGACCTATCGAGAACTCCATGCACGCGCACAAGGTCTCGGTGCCGCCCTCAGAGAAGAGGGTCTCATTGAAGGTGCGCGGATTGCGATTGTGAGTCCCAACTCGGCACGGTTCCTTGCCTGTTTCTTTGGAGTCAGCGGGAGCGGTCGTGTACTCGTCCCAATCAACTTTCGCCTCAATGCCGAAGAAGTTGCGTTCATTGTCGAGCATTCCGGAGCCGAACTCGTCTTCTTCGACCCTGAAGTTGCCTCGAGTGTTGAGGGCTTGACCGTCAAGACCATTGCCCTTGACGGCAACGCCGATGCTTCCTACTTTCAACCCCTTGGGGACCGCGAACCCGTCACTTGGGAAGCCAATGAAGGGGCAACCTGCTCGATCAACTACACCTCAGGAACGACCGCCCGCCCGAAAGGTGTCGAGCTCACCCATCGCAATTGCTGGATGAATGCAACAACCTTTGGGTGGCACCTCGCCGTGAGTGACCGCGACGTCCTGCTGCATACGCTTCCGATGTTCCATGCCAATGGTTGGGGCATGCCCTATGCCGCGACCGCCATGGGTGCTCGACACGTCGTCCTTCGAAAGGTTGATGGTGAAGAGATCTTGCGCCGAATTGAAGCCGAAGGCGTCACGCTGCTCTGCTGTGCTCCAGCGGTGGTCGCTGCGGTGCTCGACGCCGAACAAGCTCGTCGGGAAGCCGGCACCTCACGACCCAGCCTCCACGCAATTCGAGTGGTGGTCGCTGGCGCTCCCCCGCCCTCAAAGGTCATTGAGCGGGTTGAGGCTGAACTCAATTGGGAATTCATTCAGATCTATGGACTCACCGAAACTTCTCCCCTCTTGACAGTCAACCGAACTCGCGCTGAGTGGGACGGGCTCTCGGGAGCAGAGCGTGCGAAATTGCTCAGTCGCGCTGGAGTTCCCGCAGTTGGCGTAGAGATCGCCATCGATGACGAGGGCGAAGTCCTGGCTCGCTCGAACCACGTCTTTCGGAGTTACTGGAACCAGCCCGATGCAACCAATGACGCGTTGGCAGGTGGCTGGTTCCACACCGGTGATGGCGGGTATCTCGATGGTCCAACGACGGTCATCACCGATCGCAAGAAGGACGTCATCATCACCGGTGGTGAAAACGTCTCTTCCATTGAGGTTGAAGACTGCCTCTTCCAACATGCGTCCGTGGCAGAAGCCGCCGTCATTGGTGTGCCCGATGAACACTGGGGAGAGATGGTCACGGCCCTCGTGGTGCTTCGACCAGGAGCCACGACGACGCCAGAAGAACTCATTGCGTTTTGCAAAGAACACCTCGCACACTTCAAAGCACCGAAGCAGGTCTTGCTTCGTGAGGAACTTGCTCGAACGGCGACAGGAAAATTGCAGAAGTACAAGCTTCGCCAAGAGTTTTGGCGAGATGAGCAGCGACAGGTGCATTGATGACCAACGCACACGTGGAGAGGGTTCCCTTCGGGAACTCAAACAACACCTTGCATGTTGAGCGATCGGGATCTGGACGAACGGTGCTCTTCATCAATGGTTCGGGGACAACCCTTGACGGCTCCCGCCTTCTGCTCAAGAACTTCACCGAGAACTTCGACCTCATCGCCTTCGATCATCGGGGCATGGGGAAATCAGACATGCTCCCCGGCCCTTGGACCATGGCGGACTATGCAGCCGACGTCCGGGGAATCCTTGACTTCTTCGACGTCAAGCAGTGTGCGGTGTTGGGCGTGAGTTTTGGCGGGATGGTTGCGCTCGAAGTCGCCGTGACGTTTCCTGAGCTCGTGCAACGACTGTGCCTTTGGTGCACGTCTGCAGGTGGCGCGGCGGGTTCGTCGTATCCATTGGAACTTCTTGATTTGCTGAGCGGGGACGAGGAAGTGGACTACCGCCGCTTGGTGCTTGACCGCAGGTTTACAAAAGGACACCTCGAGGCGAGTCCCATTGACCAGTTGATCGCCGCACACATGCTTGCCGGTGCCGCAGAGCGACGCGCCAAAGGCGACGACCTTGCTTACCAAGAGCAGATGCAGGCTCGCCGTCACCACGACGTGGCTGATCGGCTCTCCAACATCATTGCCCCGACCTTGCTGCAGATGGGTCGCTTCGATGGGATTGCTCCACTCGCTAACGGTGAGGCAATCGCCGCCCGCGTTCGAACGTCGGAACTTCGTTCCTACGATGGCGGGCATGGCTTCTTCGCCCAAGATTCTCGAGCCATCCCTGACGCCAAAGCGTTCATCAGCGCCTGAACAAGCGTCGGTCGTTCCTGCGTGGTCTGAACTTCCGCAGCTGCTGGTTCATGCCTCGCGCCTTCGAGTTGCCGCACTCAGCGCACCAGCACGAGACCTAGCAGGACGAGAAGTTCGCCGAGCCATGGGGCTCAATGGTGAACCAGTCGCACCTTGTGTTGATCCTGACCTTGCCTATCTGCGACCTGGAGGTCCAGCCAGAAGACTCCATAGTGACCTTCCGGCAATGATCATTGGTGGCGTTGCGTCGTTGCTCCTCCAGAGCCTGCATCCGCTGGCGATGGCCGGTGTAGCTGATCACTCCAACTATCGAGAAGACCCACTCGGTCGATTGGAACGAACCGCTCGATACGTCGGGACCGTGACGTTCTCGAGCACCGTGGAGGCCGAGGCAGCCATCGCACGAGTTCGCAAAGTGCATGTGCACGTGCAAGGCACTGCACCTGATGGAAGGCACTATTCCGCCCTAGATCCCGACCTCGTTACTTGGGTGCACGTCAGCGAAGTGGCGATGTTCGCAAGCGCCGCTTCTTCGTTTGGTCGTTCGAACTTCAGTCCGCAAGACCTTGATGCTTACGTCGCGGAACTCGTTCCCCAGGCCCTTGCGCTCGGCGCAACCTCGGTGCCGGCCACCATGGACGAACTGACCTCCTACTTTGCAGCAATTCGCCCAGAACTCCACCTCGGCGCTCAGGCCAAGGATGTCCGATCCTTTCTGTTGGCTGGCGTCGCCAAGCGTCCACTTGATCGCCTTGCCTACGGCGTTGTCGTGGCGGCTGCGATTTCGGTCTTGCCACCTTGGGCTCGCAGGATGCTTCAACTACCTCTTGTTCCGCTCACGAAGCCACTGCTCATTCGCCCTGCTGCGCAGACCTTCGCCAAGACCGTCCGTCTCGCCCTTCCCATTCCAGAAGGCATCTGACGTTCGAGCAACCTCAGGTAACGATCGAGAGACCGCCGTCGACGACGAGCACTTGACCAGTGATGTAGTCAGAAGTCGCAAGGTCAATCGTTGCCTTCGCAACGTCTTCTGGAGTTGCCGACCGCTTCATTGGTGCGACCGCCGCAACAAGCGCGTGGAGCGAACCCCAGTCCTCGGTCCAAGGTGTCGCAACGAGACCGGGGGCAATGGCATTCACTCGAATGTCGGGACCAACGACCTTTGCAAGAAGCACGGTGAGGTGATTGAGCGCCGCCTTTGATGCCGCATAGGGAATTGAGCTCCCGGTAGGGCGAACACCTGCGACCGACGTCATGTTGATGATGGCGCCGTGGTGCAGACGAAGTGACGGCACGGCGGCCATCGTCATGGCCCAGGTCCCAAAGACATTGACGTCAAAGATCTCCCGGAACACGTCGACGCTCGCCGCGTCGAGGTCTTTGTGATCGATCAACTTCGTGACGCCGGCATTGTTGACGAGCACGTCGAGGCGACCGAATCGCTCAAGCGTTTCGTCAACCATCCGCTGACAATCAGCTTCAAGCGCAACATCTCCCTGAACGTAGATGGCATCGCGAAGGCTTGCTGCAATGGAAGTTCCCGCCTCAACGGAACGAACCGAATTCACCACGACCGAAGCACCAAGTGCGTCTGCTCGGCGAGCGACTGCCTCGCCAATACCGCTCGAGGATCCCGTGACGAGCACTACTTTTCCATCTAGTCGTTCGTGACTCATGATTCCCCCTCGCCTGGGGCAATACCGTAGCGGCCCGTCCATGATTCGCCCGGACTGAGTTGAACGAGACCTTCACCAGTGTTGAAGCCATTGGGTGCGCAGGTCATTGGTTCGACGCCGAGGGCTGTCCGGCGAAGGAGTGGATCGCTCATCGTGTCACCGGTGTAGAGCTGAAGGTAGGGAAAAGCTTCATCCGCCCAAAGCATGGATGATCTCCCTCTCCATCGGTCTTGGAGGTGGACCGTCCAGTTCCCGTTCGAATCTCGATCGAGGTCGGTATAGGTCGTATCGAGCACGGTTTGCTCGAGCCGAGTTGGAGTTCGAAAATCAAAAGCGGTCCCTTGAACGCTGCGCTTGGCCCCTGTTGGTAAGAGTCGGCCATCGGTGACAAGGATGCTCGAAGCAGGTGCCTGTAACTCAACCGCTGCGAGGTCACCGCCAAAACCCAAGTAGGGATGCATGCCGAAGGCAAAGGGGCAGGGCTCGTCGCCAACATTGGTCGCACTAGAAGTGACCGTCAGGCCATTGCTTCTCAGGTGATATTCGACCGTCATCGACACCGCGAAGGGGTACGCGGGCGTTGCGAGCAAGGTCATCTCAAGTGCGACACGATTTTGCGCGGAGGCAACGAGCGTCCACGGTCGCCAACGAACGAGCCCATGGATTGCGCAGCCATGTTCAGGATCATCGAGCGGTACGACTCCTTGTCGACCACCGAAGGTGTACTTCCCATCGGCCAATCGGTTCGGCCATGGAGCAAGCACTTGCCCCCGAGCTGACGAGGGATATTCCGAGAGTGGAAAACCTTGAATGACGTCATGGCCACCATTCGTATAGGAGCGAAGGGTCGCTCCGACCTCGGCAATGATCACCTCGGCGGTGCCATGGCGGAGGGTGTGTTGAATGCCCGAAGGAGCCTGCGGTCGGAGTCGTGGTCGAAATGCCGTCACGCGTTGGTTCCTTCCTCGCAACCCAGCCCCGGTAGCGTACGCCCCATGCGAGTCTTGGTGACGAACGATGACGGTATCCACGCCGAGGGCCTTGCCGCCCTCGTTCGAGCGCTCGATGTCTGGGTAGGTGAAGCGCCTGCAGGACAGTCACGTGAAGTGGTGGTGGTCGCTCCCGACACCAACTACTCAGGTGCTGGTGCCGCCGTTGGTGACATGTACCTGAAGCCTTCTCTCGCCTATTCAAAGGTGGAGCTAGAGGGCGTCTCCCGAATTCCTTGCTTTGGCCTCGATGCCACGCCAGCTCTCTGCGCAATCGTTGGCAGCCTTGGAGGCTTTGGACCGCGCTTCGACGTGATCGTTTCTGGCATCAATGCAGGAGTCAATGTTGGGCGTTCGGTCCTTCATTCAGGAACCGTTGGAGCATGCTTGACGGGCACGCAACTCGGCATGTCTGGACTTGCTGTTTCGGTCCGCACCCACGAAGAATCGTCGATTGGCTACGAGACCGCAGCGACCCTCGCCGTCGCAGCGCTTCAAGACTTGGAGAACGCGCCACCGAGAACGGTCATCAACTTGAATGTGCCGAACCTCAAGCTCGAGGACTTAAAGGGCGTTCGCCACGGTCGAATTTCAACCGCCGGCATCATCAAGTCATCAACCAAGGGCATCCCGACACTTCCAACTGAACCCTTTGGCCACGTCCCGCTTACCCTCGGCTCGTCGGTGCCAGATCTGGGTGATGTCTCTGACGAAGCTGACGACGACGACGGTGCACTCGTGGCCGCGGGTTACGCCTCAGTGACCGTGCTCCGATCAGTGCACGAGGCAACTGACGACGAGGCCGACGGCTTGGCGAGGGCAGCGATTGCCTCGATGGAAGCTCGCCGCTAACTAGTCCTCGACGCTTGGGCGTCGTCGTGTTTGCTTGACGGTTCCCCGGCGTTGCTTGGAGTCAACTCGCCGTGCCTTTGCTGCCTTTGATGGTTTGGTCGGACGTCGCAGCGGCTCGACGACGAGTGCTCCAGCCAACTTCTCTCCAAGACGTTCGAATGCCTGCTCACGATTCCGAGCCTGACCTCGATGCTCTGCTGACGTCGCCGAGGCTGTCTCACCCAGTTTGGCGATCACGCGAGCTCGCTGGTGCGGACCGAGACCAGTAACCGTCACGAGGTCAACTTTGACCGTGACCTTTGATTCCGTTCGATTGGCATGTTGTCCACCAGGACCTCCGGGCGTCGAGGTTTCAACCTGAAGTTCACCGAGTGGCAGGTGCACCCTCGCATTGACGACGAGATGGGTCGCACTCAGGTGCGGGCGCATGGACTCAGCTGAACCGTGCTTGCGCCAATTGAGTGGCTTGTGCAACGAGTATGCCTTCACTATCAAGAACATGACAAACCTCGTCGACTAGGCGTCCATGCACGACCGTGATGGATTGGCGAACCTTCAGGGGGCCCGGTGCTGGAAGCGCTCGGACGTAGACCGAGAGTTGCAAGGTTGGAACCCAACCAACCGATCCAAGGTTAAACGTGGCGGGCGGAAAGCAGTCACCAACAAACAGGAGCGAGAAGGGGTCAAAGTCGGTGCCGTCTTCCAACCGGACCCAGCCCCGAAGTTCTCCATGACCCGCTCCACCGAGGCCAGTCCACCCGAGTGTTGCTGGATCAAGGCGCTGTTCTGAACCTTCGAGAATACCGACGTGGTTCCCACTTGGGTTTACCGCCGGCAGGCGAAAACACTCATCAAATGGTGGAACGTCGATCTCGTCGACGACGTTGTACCGAGGGTGCTCATCGTGGTCGAGTCCGCCGAAGGTGTACTGACCAGTGACCGCAGTCGCTCCACCTTGGCTGAGCACTACATGGACCTGGGCAGCAGAGCGACCGGTTCGAAGCACGTCAACCCGAAGCTCTGCCGGGCCGCAATCGGGAACGCTGGCGTAGATCGCGGATGCCGCAATTGGAAAGGGATGCATGACCCCGTGGGCACTCAGTTCTGCCTCAACTGCACGAGCCATCACCGCCAAGAGATAGCCACCATTGGGCTTCCCCATGACCGTCCATGTCGGATCAAGGTCAATGCCATAGTTCGAGTCCCCGAGCGAAGTCACACTCGTTGCTGCGCGGAAATTGATCGTCATGAAGGTGAAGCATCAAAGCGCGAATTGAACCGCAACAGCGCACCGGTTGAATAGTTCCGGTGCTCCTCGAACACTCGCACATAGCCAGTGTGGGCGATCTTCCACTGTCCGCCAACACGTACGTACTGGTCGGAGTAAAACGCGGTCCCACCAATCTCGTAGTCCATCTTCGGAAGGATCACTCGATCAACGAGATACCAAGTTCCTTCTGCCGAGTCATCAGTGATCTGCCGGAGCTCAGGATGATGGCCGTGGTGCATGGAGATGAGGTCATGGGTTGCCATGGACGTCACGAGAAACTCCATGATCGCCGCGCGGCCTGAGAACGACGACTTGCCATCTTCATATGATGCGGTGGCGTCTTCAGTAAACAACTGTTCAAGTTCGTCCCACTCTTTCGAGTCGAGATGACGGAAGTAGGCGTATTTGAGGGCGCAGATGGCCGCGGCGTCGTCCAAGTTCATGGGCTGAGCCTACTGAGCGGCGTCACGAGGGACGCGACTGGAAAGTCCAACGTCATTTCCCTCCGAGTCTTGGATGAAGGCAAGCAATTCGATCGCAGGCTCGCCAAAGATTCCCTCTTCGTCATCAAAGATTGGTGTGAGCGGCGAGGTGACCGAGATTGCCGCTTCACTCAAACTTGCGAGGAAGTCCTTGACATCTGGCACTGCCAGGTAGCAGCGTCCTTTTGCCCCTCCGAGTTCGAACATCACTCGGACCTCACCGAACGCGACGAACGCCAGACCGGCGTTCGAGAACGTGGCGAGGTGTCGTGCTCCGAGTCGCTCCACCCAAAACGAGACGGCGCGATCGAGGTCAATCGCTCCGAGCGGGACTTGGTAGATCTGCATGGAGCCAAGCGTATCGAGTGCAGAGTTGCCCCCAAAGGGCCATGTAGCCTCGCTCTGACGAAGACGAGGAGCTGAAGGTGCGAAAGATCCCCCACCGCCTACATGGCAATGATTTTCCTGGGACCAGCGAGTACTTCGGCCAGGTCTTCAACCCAGCCACTGGCGCGCAAATTGCCGAAGTGCACTTCGCCAACGAGGACGACGTTGACGCCATTGTCGCCGACTCTGTCGAAGCAGGGGCAAGTTGGGCATTGAGCTCACTGTCGAAACGAACTGAAGTCCTCTTCTCGTTCCGAGCACTCATTGCGAGCAACGCCAACAGGCTTGCTGCCGTCATTGCTGAGGAACACGGCAAGGTCTTGAACGATGCACTCGGTGAGATCGCCAGAGGGCTCGAGAACGTGGAATATGCCTGTGGGCTCGCCGAGCACCTCAAGGGATCGTTCTCCTCCGAAGTTTCAACGGGGGTTGACGTCTCGTCAACGCTTGAACCGCTCGGCGTCGTAGCTGGAATCACACCCTTCAACTTTCCCGTAATGGTTCCGCTGTGGATGGCGGCCAATGCCATTGCCTGCGGCAATGCCTTCATCTTGAAGCCCTCAGAGAAAGATCCGAGTGCTTCGTTGCTCTTGGCTGACCTCTGGGAAGAGGCAGGACTGCCACCAGGGGTGTTCAACGTCGTCAACGGTGACCGAACGGCGGTTGAGCGTCTTCTCGCCCACCCTCAAGTGAGCGCAATTTCCTTCGTTGGGTCAACGCTAATTGCACGCACGGTCTATGAGACCGGCACAAAGAACGGGAAGCGCGTCCAAGCGCTTGGCGGAGCGAAAAATCACATGGTCGTGCTCCCTGATGCAGACCTTGACTTGGCTGCCGATGCGGCCGTCTCTGCAGCTTTTGGATCAAGCGGCGAGCGCTGCATGGCGATTTCCGTGGTGGTGTGTGTTGATCCCGTTGGCGATGCCCTTGTTGCAGCGATTACTGAGCGGACCAACCGCCTTCTCGTTGGACCCGCTTCAGATCCGTCCGCACAAATGGGTCCGCTGATTACCGCCGAGCACCGCGACAAGGTTGCGAGCGCCATTACGAGTGCCGACCAGGACGGCGCCACACTTGCCGTTGACGGAAGAGGATGCGTCGTTGCTGGGAATGAACTCGGCTACTTCCTCGGACCAACGGTCGTTGACCATGTCACCACCACAATGAGCGTCTATGAGATGGAAGTCTTCGGACCGGTTCTCGCCGTTATTCGAGTTGGCACCTTTGACGAGGCATTGCGGCTCATCAACAGCAACCCGTATGGCAACGGAACTGCCATCTTCACGAGAGATGGTGGAGCGGCACGCACCTTCGCCAAGGGCGTGTCAGTCGGCATGGTCGGCATCAACGTGCCGTTGCCGGTCCCGGTCGCGTCCTACAGCTTCGGCGGATGGAAGGACTCGCTCTTTGGTAGCCATCACATGTACGGCCCTGAGGGCATTGCCTTTTACACCCGAGCAAAGGTGACGACGACTCGGTGGCCAGACCCGGCAACCTCAATGGTCGATCTTGGGTTCCCGAGAACGAGGTAGGGCGAATGGGAGCTGTTCGCAAACGTCGTCAACGAGTAGCAACCTACGGACTCTGCATTGAAGAGAACCGAATTCTGTTGTGCCAGGCCTCAAAGCAGACCGAAGCCCATGGTTGGTGGTGGCTCCCCGGTGGCGGGATTGACTTCGGCGAAACCCCGGAACAAGCACTCGAACGCGAGTTTCTCGAAGAGACTGGGCTGACCGTTGAGGTAGGAGATCTTCTCG
The DNA here is from genome assembly GCA_903874965.1 of uncultured Actinomycetes bacterium. Taxonomy (GTDB): domain Bacteria; phylum Actinomycetota; class Acidimicrobiia; order Acidimicrobiales; family RAAP-2; genus CAIQEU01. Next base: position 12,174 of record CAIQUD010000079.1, read on the forward strand.
GTGTGCTCGCCGATGTGAGGATGCGCACCAGTTTCGCCGAAGATGTCCATACGGTTCGGGTGATTTATGACGTCTCGAATCCCCGTGGGGAATTAGTCGCAGAGACAAGTGGCACCACCGAAGGCGCCGCATGGATTGACCTCAATGCGTTGGACACCCTGCCGGTCGCCCGCTACGTCAACGAGGCATTGCTCCTCAGGCGGTAAAGGCCGTGTCGCGAAGTTCGCGCTTCAGCACCTTGCCCTGAGCACTCCGTGGCAGACGCTCGGTGGTGATCAGCACCTTGCTCGGCACCTTGAACGCAGCCAAGTGATGCGCAACGTGGGCCTGGAGCTCTTCGACCGTCAAGGTTTCGCCGTCTCGAAGGACCACAACTGCTGCCACTTCTTCACCCAGACGCTCGTTCGGCACGCCGAACACTGCAGCCTCGAAGATTGCTTGGTGCTCATAGATTGCCGACTCGACTTCGGCACAGTAGACATTCTCGCCACCGCGAAGAACCATGTCCTTGGCGCGGTCCTCAATGTAGAGGAAGCCCTCTTCATCAATTCGACCAATGTCACCTGAGCGAAGCCACCCATCAACAATGGTCTCGGCCGTTGCATCAGGACGATTCCAGTAGCCCGAAATAAGGTTCGGACCCTTCATCCAAATCTCGCCTCGAGTACCGACCGGGAGATCGTTGAAGTCCTCATCTCGAATGACGCAGTCCATGACCGGCATGTGTGCCCGGCCGGTTGAGGTTGGGTGGCTGACGTAGTCATCGCCGTAGTTGCCCGGACCATAGGCATTGGTCTCGGTCATGCCATAGCCAATATTTGGACGTCCAGCCTTGAAGGTTGACTCGATGCGTCCGACGAGCTTCTGCGGAGCCGGAGCACCTCCTCCACCAACAGAGACCAGCGTTGAGGTGTCGTACTTCGAGAAGTTTGGGCTCTCGAGCATGTCCCAACTCTGCGTTGGCACGCCAACGAAGTTGGTGACCTGCTCTGCCTCAATAAGCTTGAGCGCCGCTTCTGGATCCCACTTGTACATCATCACGAGCTTCAGGCCCATCGTGTAACAGGTCATCATGACTGGAACACAGCCCGTCACGTGAAACAGCGGAACGATCAAGATGAAGCAAGGTGGATTCGATCCACCAATGACATCTGCACCGCGGCGAATCGACTGAATTCCGGCACCCGCGGCAAACGAGAGCATGGCTTGCAGTACGGCTCGGTGCGTTGACACGGCGCCCTTTGGCCGACCTGTGGTTCCCGAGGTGTAAAGGATGGTGGCGTAGTCCTCGCTGTCGATTTCAACAACTGGCATCGTGGCACCCTCAACGAGAATGTCTTCGAGGCGATCGACATCGTCAGGCAACTCCATTGATCCGGAGCGGACCGCAACGACCTTGGCGCCAAGTCGACGGGCGGGCTTGGCTGATCGCTCAACGCGCTCATGGTCTACAAAGATCACCTTGGCATTGGAGTCCTCGAGGGCGAAATCGTGTTCTTCCTCAGTCCACCAGGCGTTGAACGAGACCGACACTGCACCGACCGACAAGATCGCAGCAAAGGTCTGCACCCACTCGGGGAGATTCCGCATGGAGATGGCGACGCGATCGCCCCGCTCAATGCCGTAGGTGTTGACGAGAGCATGGGCAATTGCATCAACTCGAGCGACGTGGTCAGCGAAACTCCACCGCTCGTCCTCGTAGACAATGAAGGTTCCTTCTTTGCCGCGAGCGGTCTCGAAGATGTCACGAAGGGAGTTCGGGGTGTTCTTGAACGCTCGATAGGTCACGCCGCCAAACTCGCGTTCCGCCACTTCGAGCGGAGAGCCTGGACCAGAGACCATCGCCAACGCCTCTTCGTAGGAAACCGCCACTGCTCCTCCTCAGGTGCCGAGGCGCTTGCCTCGCCGCACGGGAATCGAGCCTACGCCAGCGCTGGACCACCTCGGTGCTCGAAGTGGTCAAGCACCGAGAACTCAGGCGTCAGCTGCCTCAACGGCGGCCTTAATGAGTGCAAGACCCTCATGGGCGTTCTTCATTGAATCCCGCCACAGTCGCCCAGTCGTCAGCCCTCCGTCGACGGCCAAGCGTTGACCATTGACAAACGAAGATCGGTCGGATCCCAAGAAAATTGCTGCTTCGGCAATGTCACTCGGCATCCCTGATCGATGAATGGGAGCGGCTTCAGATGCCGACAACTCCATCAACGCAATGCTGGCCTGTGCTTGGTCGCCTTCAAGGCCAGCCGCTCGCCCGAAGATCGGTGTCGCAATGAAACCTGGACAGATGGCATTGACGCGAACTCCTGATTCGCCGAGTTCATTTGCCGCTGTCTCGGTCAGGTGGATGATGGCCGCCTTGGCAGCCGAGTAATCGTGTCCTGCAAAGTTTGCTTGGAGCCCTGCAACCGACGCGGTATTGATGATCGAGCCCGAGCCCTGCGCAACCATGACCCGACCCGCCGCACGAATGCCAAGAAACACACCCTTCAAGTGAACGGCGATGGTGCGGTCAAAGCCCTCGACGGTGGCGTCGAGAATGGAGCCAATGGTGCCAGGGTTCCCAGCATTGTTGAAGCAGATGTCGAGGCCACCGAATTCTTCAACCGACAGCTTGATGGCTCGTTCAATCGCACCCTCTTCCGTCACGTCGACGTGGACATAGGCTGCGCGCTCTCCGAGCTCTTTGGCAAGCGCCTCGCCTCGATCATCATCAATGTCGCAGATGACGACGGTCGCGCCTTCGGCGATGAACCGCCGAGCGGTCTCTGCGCCAATGCCACTTGCTGCACCGGTGATGACTGCGTGCTTGTCGTCAAGCAAACCCATGGTGTCTCTCCTCTCCCGCCAATGCGGAACTCAGAGATGTTCTAACGCATTAGCGGTGTTGTTGCACTCGCATCAGTCGTACGGTGTCCGTCATTGGAACAGCCGTGTCTCTTGACCCAGCGAGCACCACCACCACATCGCCCGGGACCACGAGTCCTTCGCTGAGCAAGTGATCAATGGCTGCATACGTCTGGACGTAGGAGTCTTCGCTCGGGTGCACAATTACTTCGGCAACGCCCCAACTCATGTGGAGTTGACGAGCTCGGAACTCAGTCTTCGTGACCGCAACGATCGGCATAGAGGGACGGAACCGTGAAATCGACCTCACGGTCATTCCCGAGTTTGAACAGGCGATGATTGCGGCGGCATCTTCTTCGAGCGCAGCTCGCCACCCAGCCGCCGTAATCGACGCAGTGATGCGAAGGGTCGAAGCTCGATCGTCGGAGATTTCTTGAACACCAAGGTTTGAACCCCAACGGATGTAGTCGAAGTCGAGTTCGGCTCGCTTCAAAATCCGAGCCATGGTTTCAACGACCAGCGCTGGATCATGACCAACAGCCGTTTCGGCCGAGAGCATCACCGCCGAAGTGCCATCGAGGACGGCATTGGCAACATCGGTCACTTCTGCGCGAGTCGGGACATTGTTCGAGATCATCGACTCAAGCATTTGGGTTGCCGTGATGACTGGACGACCGAATCGAACACCAGCACGAATGATCTGCTTTTGCAATGAAGGAACATCTTCCAAGGGAAGGCGGACGCCCAGATCGCCACGGGCGACCATGACACCATCAGCCGACCGCACAATTTCATCAATATGCTCGACGGCTTCTCGTGTCTCGATTTTGGCAATCAAGAGAATCTCGGGATCGTCAATGGCTGCACGAATCTTGTAGACATCTTCTTCAGAGCGAACAAACGAGGCCGCAATCGCCTCAACGCCTTCGGCTCGAAGTGCCTGAATTCTGGCGAGATCCTCAACCGTTGGGGTGTCGGCAACCATTGGGTGCTCTGGAATGGTGATTCCTGGTCGACCTTGCACCTTGCCGCCACAGGTAACCGTTGCTTCAAGGCGAGGTTCAATTGAGGAAACTTCCATCGTCACACCGCCATCGCCGACAATGAGGTGATCGCCGACTCGGAGATGGTCAACGCCTTCTTCAAGGCAGACACCGATTTGCCTGGCTGAACTCTCAGGAGACGAGGCACCATCGGTGACGACGACCAGGGCGCCTTGCTCGAGCATGACGCCGCCTTCAGGAAAGCTCGTGCTGCGCACCTTTGGACCTGGGAGGTCCGCCATGATCGCAACGGAAGGAAGCGCCGCCCGGACACGGCGAATTCGAGCGATGCAGTCATCGATTGAACCGTGGGCCATGGCAACACGTGCGACATCAATGCCGGCTTCGCCGAGCGCAGCCAAAACCTCTGGGCTGTCAGAAGCCGGTCCAATCGTTGCCACGATCCGGGTGCGTCGTTCAGAAAAGGATGGTCGCCGGATTCCCGCGGCGACTTGATCGGAAAAGGTTGTTGCGAGGTGCGGTGCGTTCACTGCAGTCACTTTCGTTGGTGGCACCTTCAGCCTAGGACGGGATCCCCTTCCGCCACCAACTCCGCATCGCGTCTCCTCAGGGTGATTGAAGGAGGGGCAGAAGCGCTGCTCCGAGCACGTTGGAGAGATACCTCACATACGTGGACGTGAGGTGATTGGTGTCTTGGTAGGGAAGAAACGGTCCAATCACCGGAGAACACGTTTGCGCACAGAGCCACTTTCGCGTCGGCACCGAGGTGATCCCGGCAACTGCCGCCGCACTTCGCTCGGCCAAGTACATCGAAACAGGTGCACCATTTTGCGATTGCGCACAGTGCTGCACCGCTCGAGGGAACTGGCTGAGGCACTCAGGAACGGAAACTTTGAAGGTTGGACCGTCTTCAAGAATTGCTAGTGGTGCCTTGGCTTGCTTCAACACCGTCAATGAGGTTTGGAGAGCGCTCGACCACGCTTTGGCACTTGTGTAGTTCCCGCCACCAGGCTTCGACACGCCAGCTGTGTGCTCTGCCAGCACAATGAGTGCTGGCTTGAGCGAGACAATGCGTTGAAGTTCAAGCGATCGGAAACCGTCGCACAATTTTGGAAAGGAATACTTTGGCGCGTAGACCTTTACGGAAGCGACGGGACAGCGACCAAGCCAAAGCAGGACGACTTTGAAGGAGTGTGCCTTGCCAAGGAGGTCGAGCGCCGGCGCCCACATGAGCGCGTGACTGTCGCCGAAGAGCACGACCGTCTGACCCCCCGACGGGTCGCCGAGAACACAAGACGTAACGGTTGAACAACCACTTGTCCCGTGGACGTCGCGGTAGTCAACGATGTCAGCAGCAGACGCTGTCAAACGACTCAGTTGATCTGCCGAAAGCGACGACTGCATTATTGACGTGCTGACGAGTTGCGCAATTTGGCTGGTGGTCCCTGGCGGGGTCACGTCGGCAGCAAGTGCGGGACTTGCGATGAACGCCGAGAGCGCAAGGACTGCCGAAACAGCCTTGGCAACTGATCGCCTTCTCTTCACGCCCATGACTCCCACAGGGCTGAAGGCTAACGCTCGAGCTTTGACGTGTGTGAGCGAGCAGGTAACCCTCTCAGCGAATCGAGAGCATTGGATCAAGCACGACGTGACTCGTCGCCCCAGTCGGCCCAATGGCTTCAGACCCCCGCAAGGTAATTCGTCGCATTCTGCGGTAAACCGTTCCATAGTCATCCACCGCGTAGTGCAGGGTCGCTCGGTTATCCCACATCACGACATCACCGAGTTGCCAACGATGACGAAGCGTGAGTTCCGGTTGAGCCAAGTGCGCATACAAGAGCTGCAAGAGGTGATCGCTCTCAATGCGGGAGAGCCCGGCGATATGCGTGGTGAAACCGGGGTTCACAAAGATCGAGCGACGCCCGGTCACTGGATGGATGCGCACCATTGGATGGAGCACCGGCGGGACCTTTGCCGCATCATCAAGGAGCTTCTGTGCATCGTTTCGGCCGAGCGCACTGTCAAAGGGTTCGCCCCAATAGGCAAGTGGGGCAATTCGATGGACCGCTTCGAGTTGGTCAATGGCTTCTCGAAGTGCCACGTGCAGCGTCGCATACGCAGTCCGCGCATCCGACCACTGCGTGTCGCCACCAAATGGAGGCACGGCGTCGGCGACGAGCACCGATGCCGCTGGCGGCGTTGGCACGAAGGTCACATCCGTGTGCCACCGAGCGTTCTTCCCGCCTTGATTGGCGTCAAGCTCCAAGATCTCTGGAAAGTCAGGGTGGCCAGGCACGACCGGATGCGCAGGCGTGACCTCTCCCATGAGGCGTGCAACCTTTGACTGCTCCGCATGGGTGAGGTGCTGGCCTCGAAACACGAGAACGAGATGCTCGCAGAGCAACGCGTTAATGGCAGAGGCGTCAGTGAGGTCGCGAAGCATTCCGCCCTCGACTTCAGCGCCGAAAGTTCCCGTAATTGGCAACGCCGTCCACTTGGTCATCGTCACGACCCTCTCTCAACGTCTGCGGCACTCATGCTACGACCCTCGGTCACGGTCTTCAGTGAACCTCCCGCCATTTCCACGGAAGCAATGGCAGCACAATGGTGCAGAGAACCATCGCCACTTCTATTGCAATTGACCATGGCGAACCCCAGAGGTCTCCAAAGACTTGCGAAAGTGCATGCGTGGCCGCACCTGCGGCTGCCAAGTACAACGAATACGTCACAAGCCGTCCTGCAAAGAACGCCAGGGTTATTGGCACCAGTGGCAACTCAAGCAGTCCAGCGGCGATGAACAATTGTGCTGACGGAAGCGGCGAGAGCAGAAAGAGTGCGATGAGGGTGATCGCTCGCTTTCGTCGTTCGAGGAGTCGTTCCCCTGCGCGTTCAACATTTTGTCGATAGCGACGTGGCAAGTGTGGCTTCAGCCACACTGCGCTTGATGCCAAGACGAATCGACCCGATGAGGCTGCTGCTGCTCCGAGGAGCACGAGCGCTACCGCATTGAGGTGCCACTGACTACGCAGGGCCACAAGAACGAGCCAGGTTGGTGGACCAAATGCGGGGAGCAGATTGATCCCAAACACAAGGAGTGCCGCAGTGACGTATTTCAAGTGATTGGCAAGCCCATTGGGTTCATGGTCTCAACCGAGCTCATCCAAGCACCGCTAAGGGAATGCATCCGAAGAACTCCACTAGTGCAACATTGGTTTGATTGCCTGCCCCATGACCCCGCTCAAATAGGTTGCGTAGGTCGTTGAGATGTGGCTGCCGTCAATGTAGGGAATCATGTTGCCAATCACCGCTGGGCAACGTGTCGTGCAGAACCAGGGCTTGGTCACAATGAACCTCGAACCGGTGGCCTTCGCAGCCGCCAGTTGACCGGCTTGGCGTCCAAGGCTGATTGGTGAGTCAAACGTGACGGTGCACGCTTGAACTGAGGTTCGGTGGGCCGAGAGGCACGTTGGCACCCAAACGGGAAACTGTGGAGTGTCTTCAATGACCGCGATCGACCGACCTGGCGAACTGATTGCCTTAATGGTTTGAGCGAGCGCCGTCGCCCACTTCGAATTCGAGGCGTACAAGCCATTCGGCCCCTTGACACCTCCCGATCGCTCTCCAAGGAGGACAGCCTCTGGGTGGATCTGATTGATCAGTGAAATCATGTCCCTCCGAAACTTGTTGCAGGTGGCAGGGTCGCCGAACGATGGTTCATTCACACTGACGTTGGCCGCAGGGCAAAGACCTTGCCAAAGCACGACCACCTTGGCTCCAGACTTCACGACTGAGGGCAAGATTGCCGGAACCCACATTGCTGCATGGGAGTCACCAAACAGCACGACGATCTTCGACGCGTTGGTCGGTCCAACCGTGCACTCGTAAACAGTGCTGCAGAACTCGCCCCGTCCAATTGGATAGAAGGTTGCATCCGACGGGGCGCCAGGCAGCGCAGCCAAAGCGGCCTTTGAGAGTTTGGTCACCTTGACCGATGACTTGACCAACGCAGTGACCGCAGCGGTTGATGGCGCCACCTTGGAGGTTGTCGCCGCTGCAGGAACGACGATCCCTGTCGTCAACAACAGTGATCCCAGCATGAATGCAGCGGCTCGGCCCTTGGAACTGCGGCAACTTCGAATGCTCATACAGCCTCCTTCGTGCCTCGGGGCGACCAACTACTCCGAAAGTCAGTTCACGCCCCGAATGAAGAACACCCAGTGGCACCGAACCTCTCTTGAGGTTGGTCCATTGTCTTCTAGTGACTTTATCGAGCCGCTAGATCCTGACTCATTCGGTGAGCATCGGGAATCTTCAGGCCCTTCATAAGGCGTACCGTTGTGCTTGCTGCGTCGATGGCTCCCCTACGTTGCGGTCGGAACTCCCGCGTTCGTCGTTCATTCGGGTATCGCCACACGCTCAGGCTTCCGAAGGCTCCGGAGGGTTGAGAAGGAAGCCAGCGGTGTTGACCGCATTGACCAATTCATCCAAATGGAGCGCTATTGAACTCGGAGCTCCAGCCTCGTTGAGTGAAGCGGAGGCGACCTGAAAGGCAGCTCGAAGTTCTGATGTTTGGCATCCCGGAGGTGTGCCACGTAGGTTGCGTGCCACCTGAGAAAGCTCGGCTTCGAGGGCCTCAATGAGCTGCGTCAGTCCCTCATTTGCCACCGCACGAACCCCACGTTCCGCATCGAGCCGAAGCGCATGGCTGGCGCGAATGATCCGGAGTGCAGCTGCCAGAAGTCCGCGGTCAAGTACCACCACGGAGGCGGACACCTTTGGTTCAAGGGTCACACGACCAACTGCTCCATCAGCTGCCGCCCATGCAAGACGAGTTGACCGCGCCCGATCGCCGACGATCGAAGGAGGCGGATCTGCCGACGTGACGAGATCACCCACCGACCGGACGTAGCGAGCGAGCGCTTCAAAGAGCGCAGCGAGGGTCACATCGACCCCAGCCCTTGGAGGAGGAGGCCAAAGGAGATAGGAAAGGAGTGCGATTGAACCTCCAACGGCAACGTCAAGGGCGCGGTCGAATGCCGTTCCTGTTGAATCACGAAGCGACGTACTGAGAACAATCAATATCAACGCCGTCACGAAACCAATACCCACTGCGAAGTTCGCCTGCCACGTTGTGTACGCAGCCCAGGCCACAAGCGCAGCCAGGGCGACGGTTAGCGTTTCGTTTGGATGAAGTGTGGTGATGAGCAGTGCAGCGAGCGATGCGCCGACCAAGGTCCCAACGACACGACCAACGCCCCGTCGAAGGAGACTCCCGTAGTCAGGCTTCAGAATCGTGACGACCGCGAATGGGACCCAATAGGGCCTCGGCATCGAGAGCCACGAAGCAATGAGCAAGGACAGCGGCACCGCTACGGCCAATCGAAGAGCGTGACGTACCACTTGAGGGTTCGACCACGGACGAGCAGCAAAGAGGCGGCTCGATGCCTCACGGCCAATCGTCAGCCTCCTTCGCCTTCGAAGGTCAAACGCCCCTTGGAGGTCACTCCCTTCATTCATTCGGTTGACGAGCGCTCTTGCTGCTCGAAGCTGACCACCCAGCGAACGAAGGTTTGCAATGCATTGATGAAGGAGGAGTTGCTGCTCTGCGGGAAGCGCGATCTCAAGGGACGCCAGTTGGTCGAGGGACACTTCAAACACCTGAAGTGAACCAACCAGCTCGGGGGACTTCGCTGACCGACGGACCATTTCGGCGAGTTCTGCGAGAACGTCATGGGCCGCCATGAGGACTTCCTCAAGTCCAGCTCGCTCTGACGTCGTGCCAGGTTGCTCGAGTCGTGCCCGCAACCCTGAGAGGGCTGTCAATTGAAGGCGAATTCGGCGTACTTGATCGAGTAACGACCGCAGGTCGCGAACGTCGCTTCGTCCATAGAGCGACGGTGCTCGAAGTTCCCCTTCTGCTCGATCGAGCGTTTGCACGACGTCGGCAACCGACTGGTGCGGTGTCCGAGTGGCTTGATCGGCCACCGCGTCAAGTCCACGCGCAATTTGTTGTCGCTGGTGTCGCAAACTCGGAGGCAACCTGAGGAGCAGCAAGCCGCCGATTTCAACGACTGAACCGAGGAGCACTGCCAGCCCAAGTTCAACTGCCCGGTGCGGTTGTTCAGCAAAGCGCCCCAGAACGACAAACGCAATCACTGCTTGCGTGCCGACGATCCCTTGCGGAATGCCGAATCCAACCAAGAGCCCTGCCCCAAAACACCAGATGATCAGCAGTGGGACATGAAGCCAAAGCGTCGCCATCGTCGCTGAACCCACGAAGACTGAAACTGCCATCAGCACTGCATCGATGACGACGAGTCGCAGGGAGACGCGCGGCGCCCCAATTAACGAAACAATGGCAATGAGATTTGCACCGATCGTCATGGCAACTGCTTGAACGCTTCCAAAGAGCAACCCGCAGGCAAAGACCCCAACAACCGGAAGCGCGGTGAAGAGTCCAACGACAGGTGAGAGCAACCGAAGTTCAACCTTGAGCGTTGAGCGAAGGGTCTGCAGCGCCGAGGTCACGTCACCGCACCGTTCGATCTTGGCTGTAGGCGGTCACGTTCGCTGATTGCTCGAACTACAACTCCGCTCCTGCGTTTTTCTGCCACTGTGTCCACCGTACTGGCAAGGACTCGTAACCCTTTCCGGGGGTCCATGCCCTTCTTCGCCTCGACGCTGCAAACCGAGACGACGTACCTGACAGCATCCATTGACGACTTCGACCAAAATCACGTTGCCTCAGTGGACACTGCAGTTTTCCGTTAGGCAACCGGCACTTAGTGGATGAAGGTTGCGAGTGAGGAACCCATCACGCCGCTCAAGTACCCGGCATAGGACTTCGTCAGGTGATCATTGTCGGTGTAGGCAACGAGTGACTGGATGACGGCACTGCATGAGGTCGTACATAACCATTGATGCGTTGGGATGAAGAACGCCCCTGTGTGTGCTGCGGCTGCCGATTCAGCCGCGTGCATGTCGGAAGCTTGACCTGATGCAACTGGAACGCCACAAGCTTTTGCCATCGATGGAGATTGCGACAGGCAGGTTGGAATACTCCAAGGAAACGATGGCCCATCCTCAATCACTCCAACCTTGCTCCCAGCCCCTTGAAGGGTTCGAATGGTGGTTTCAAGCGCAGGCGTCCACGCAGCAGAGGTGAAATTGATTCCTGGGCCACTTGGCACCATGTGGTCACGCTCCGCGAGCAGGACCAACGAAGGATGCAGAGTAACAATGCTCGAAATTTCCGCCGCACGCACCGAATTACACAATGTTGGATAGTCGTAAGTCGGGTTATAGACAGCAACTTGAGCGGCAGGACAAGCGCCAAACCAAACGAGCGTCACGCGGTAGCCACTGCTCAACAATCGTGGAAGCACGGCAGGCATCCACATCACTGCATGACTGTCGCCAAACACTACTGCCGTCTTTTTTGCAGACGACTTTCCATAGGTGCACGCAAGGGCAACGAGGCACGTGCTTCGAAGTGCCATTGAGATAAAGGCGTCACTCTGGGCAGTTGGCAATTCGGCCAGCGTTGACTTTGACAACTTCGTCAGCGAGGCGGCACTTGCAACTGCGGAGGTCACTTGCTTCGAAGTTCCAGGTTTCACCACGGTTCCAGCACCAACTGGAGCGATGAACACCAGCGAACTCAACATTGCAATCGGCAATGCAACAAGCCCTGCTCGAGAAAGACGTGGGCGCAAAGTATTCACCTCAAGGCATTGAACTGGAACTGATGCAAGGTAGCACTTAGACCTTCCAAGAAGCAGTTCGCCATCCTGCCACAATGCTCAGAAATTTCGAGCTCGCTGAAACGGCGCGTTCCTCACTGAAGCCGTCTGAATCCACTAGCGAGTTTGAAAGGCGACCGCTAGTAGCGTCAGCGCAATGAACCCTGACCACCATGCACTCCCCGGTACTGACTTGACCTTCCCACTCCTAGGAGTTGGCACGTGGGCCTGGGGTGACTCCTCAACCTGGGGCATGGGTTCCTACGACACCTCGCTCACCGAAGCGACTATCACCGAAGCCTGGAATGCTTCAATCGATGCAGGAGCGACGCTGTTCGACACCGCAGAGATCTACGGATCGGGCGAGTCTGAGCGAATCATTGGCCGACTCCTTGCTGCTGACCCTGAACGAGCCTCGAAGGTAATCCTCGCGACGAAATTCATGCCATCGCCTTGGAAAGTGAACGTCAAGGGTGCACTCATGGCATCGCTTCGAGCATCGCTCCTCCGTCTCGGA
>CAIQUD010000080.1 GCA_903874965.1 uncultured Actinomycetes bacterium
ACGAGCTGCACCGCAGGAACGGTCCCGACGACGGTTTGGGTTCCCTGATCAATGACAGTCCCCTCTCGGAGTTCCAACCGGGAACCCAAGAAACCCTCTCGACCTTCGTCACTGCGAATGAAACACACATCTTGGGAATCAGGCTTTGCTGCGGTTCTCAGGCCAAGGCGAACCGCGTCCTCACGCACTTCTGTCTTGTTCATCTCTCCAACAGGGAGCGAGAGTGCCGCAATCGTCGAAGCTGGAAGCATTGACAAGACGTAGGACTGATCTTTCAGTGGATCAGCACCTCGAGCGAGCCGATACGTGGGGCTGCTTGGACGCTCGACGATTCGTGCATGGTGTCCCGTCGCCAGACGGTCAAACCCGAGGCGTCGACACCGGTCAAGCAAGAGGTCGAACTTGATCGAACGGTTGCACTCAATACAAGGGTTCGGTGTTCGACCCTCAGCGTGGCCGTCAATGTAGGGCTGAACCACCGCTTCGTTGAATTCCTCAGCGAGATTGAACACGTGATGAGCAATACCGAGTTGTTGCGCGACCCTTCGGGCATCATCAACATCTGAGGCAGAACAACATCCAGAGTCACTCGTGCCGCCCCAAAGCCGAAGGGTCACTCCCGTTACCTCATGACCCGCTTCAACCAAGAGCGCAGCCGCGACGGAAGAATCCACTCCTCCAGACATCGCGACGGCAATTTCCATCCCTTCAGTCAAGCAGGCCGGTCTCCTTCGGCGGTTCGATCAAGAAAGCTGCGTTACTGCTTGACCAATGATCGAGCATGCCCGATCAATGTCGAGCTCGGTGGTGGTGTGCCCGAGGGTGAAGCGAACCGCCCCTCGAACAGCCGCTCGGTCAAGTCCGATTGCTTTGAGGACATGACTCGATTCCGTCGCACCGCTCGCACATGACGAACCGGCAGTGGCCTGCAGATCCGCTCGATCAAAGGCCACGAGCAATTCTTCGGCCACCATTCCTGGAAACACCACATGCGCGTGCCCGGGGAGCACGTTTGCCCCTTCAACCGTGGAATGGGCACCGGTCAGGTCGTGTAATTCTGCAAGAAATCGATTTCGAAGCGACGTGATTCTGCTCGTTGCTTCGGCTCGTTCTGCGACCGCCAGCCTCAGCGCAAGTGCCATAGCCATCGCACCAATGGCATCTTGGGTTCCCGCTCGAAGACCAAGTTCCTGCCCCCCACCAACAAGGAGCGGGGCGACCTTTATGGAGGTTCTCGAGACAAGACATCCAGTGCCTTTGAGTCCACCGAGTTTGTGGGAGGAAAGCGTCAAGAGGTCGAACCCTTGGGTCAGTTCCGCCAAATCAAGCCACGGCGCTGCCTGCACTGCGTCGGTGTGAAGAACCGCCTCGGGCGCCTCCCGACGAACTTCCCTGGCAATTGCCCTGAGGTCCTGAATGGTTCCAAGCTCATTGTTCGCAGCCATGACCGACACGAGCGTTGCACCGCGTGACGCAGTGGCCACGTCGTGAGGATCAACCCTCCCAAGGGCGTCAACGCCAACTTCGATGACTTCTGCATCCCACTTTTCTCGTCGGTGGGCTGCCTCCAGAATCGCCTTGTGCTCAATTGCCGTCGTCACGATCCGGTGCTTGTCTCGGGTGGCTGCGGCATCAAGGACACCGTCAATGACCCAATTGTCGGCTTCGGTTCCTCCGCTCGTAAAGATCACTCCCTGAGCAGGAGCCCCACAGAAGTCCGCAATCTCTTCTCGCGCTTCATCAAGGACACGACGTGCTTCTCGCCCAACTGCGTGTCCACCAGACGGATTGCCATAGAGCTTTGCCAACAACGGTTCAACTGCTGCCAGAACTTCAGGGCGAACAAACGTGGTTGCAGCGTGGTCGAGGTAGGGCACCCGTTCAGGCTACGAAGATGGTCTTTGCGTTGCAGAACTCGCGAATCCCAAGTTCTGAGAGCTCACGGCCATAGCCAGAGCGCTTTATCCCTCCAAAGGGAAGTTCTGGTGTCGAGGCAACGATGGCGTTGACGAAGACCATGCCGGCCTCGATACCGCGAATGCAGAGCTCTTGCTCAGTCGGATCGTTCGCCCAAACCGACGCGCCAAGACCCCAAGGCGTGCTGTTGGCAACAACGATTGCTTCTTCGAGGGTCGCGACGCGTTCGACCACGGCAACTGGCCCAAACAATTCCTCGCATCCCGCTCGCATATCCGACGTCACGTTCGAAAGCACCGTTGGGCGATAGAAGAATCCGGGTCCTTCTGGGGCGAAACCGCCGGCATTGAGCGTCGCACCCTTGGCAACTGCATCGGCGACTTGCTCGGCAATCTCATCACGCTGCTGCGCGGACACAAGGGGGCCAACCGTCGTGGCCGGATCCATTGGATCACCGACGACCAGCGCATCCATTTCGGCGGAGAAGCGTTGGAGGAATTCGTCGTAGCGGTCCGCCACCACCAAGAAGCGCTTTGCGGCGATGCAACTTTGGCCGTTGTTCTGGACGCGCCCAGTTACCGCCATTGGCACCGCTCGGTCAAGATCAGCCGAGGAGCAAACAATGAAGGGGTCAGAGCCACCGAGTTCGAGCACGCACTTCTTGAGGGCGTTTCCAGCCGCTGCACCCACTGAATGCCCAGCAGCTTCACTCCCAGTCAACGTCACCGCAGCAATGCGGTCATCAGCAATCAGTGCGGCCACTCTCCGGGCGGGCAGAAAGAGATTGGTGAAGCAACCATCAGGGAATCCAGCTCTCCGGAATGCGTCTTCAAGCAA
>CAIQUD010000081.1 GCA_903874965.1 uncultured Actinomycetes bacterium
CGTCGTATTCCGCAGTGACAACGCGACCTTCGTTGTTCGGATTGCCAAAGGAGTCATCATCCAAGGCGAACTTTTTCACCAGTCGCTTTGGCAAACCTGTTTCAACGGAAAGCGGTGAAGGCTTTGAGAAAATGGCCGTGCCTGAGTACCCCTTCTTTTCGGCTGAGTGCCAGTGTTCTTGGAACCCAGTGAGGTCACAGTCGGCTTGATCCTGTTCGGCCTTGATTTCTTGGAGGCAGATGATGTCGGGATCGAGTGCCTCTTTGAATGGATCGAAGAGACCCTTCCGCTGCACCGCACGTATTCCATTGACGTTCCACGAGACGATTCGCATGAGCCATGGTAACGAGCAGCGAAGGCATGAGAAGCGACGTCCTCGAGTGGTGAGGGTGACGTACATCTCGGGGCCTGCCTCATGACCTACCTTGAGAAGGTGGTTGAAGAAGCACTCCAAGTTCATGTCTATGTGACCCCAGGGGCCTCCAGGGTGCGTCTTGGGGGAGCGAACAACGGAGCCCTTCGGGTTTCGGTGAGATCACGAGCTGTTGATGGAGCAGCGACGGCCGAAGCCTGCAAGGTGGTTGCTGAAGCCTTTGGTCTGAAGGCGCGCCATGTGCGTTGCATTCGTGGCTTCACCTCAAGGAACAAAGTGCTTGTGCTTGAAGGTTCACTGCCTGATCTAACGCAGAACCTCTCGAAGCTCTTGGACGCTAAAGATGCTGCGTCAGGGTGACGTTGGACCGCTTGGATTTCGTTATTCCCCTGCGTGTGCTCGGTTAATCGTTGTCGCACTGACAGCACGACGATCTCCTTTGTGGGCAGGGTGATGTTTTGGACATGCGAGGTAAGGCGTATTTGGAACTGGTCGACCGAGCCGAATGCATCCACGCACGTGGCAGTTGTGGTGTCGAAACAAGGCAATGCCTCCAGCAACAAGGGTTGCTTCGCCAAGGTCTGAGCCAAATCCGCTCCAAAAGCCGTAGTACGGGCCGGACTCGTTGACGGTTCCTGAGTGGACTTCAAACCAGTGCCATGAAAGGTCGTGATAAGCGGCAAGAAGAACCGCTATGACAATGACGAAGCCACCAACAGCGAGCCAGCGAATTCGGTTGGGGATTCGTTCATAGGCAACGAGGATGCCCGCCTCCTCATGGTCGAGCTCTTCAAGAAGACTTTCAGGGCTGCGTTCGTCTTTCATCGCTGCCTGAGGGCCGTCACTGTTGTCCATTTTCCTCCTTCAGCCGTGCGACCACCGTCCTAGCGATGCCGTCTCGAGGCAACCCTAGGACGCGAGGTGACGGTGAAGGCTGATTCATTCGACACCGGTCGTCGCCAGCGTGTTCAGTCTCCATCCCAATGAAGGATCGTCCACTTCTATTCAACACTTCTATTCAATTCGCCCATCGTGTCGGAGGCGAGCCGGCTTCTATTCGTCAAGCCAACTTCCACACGTGGGGGGTCAGACGCCTGAAGGGAAGTGTTCACCTGCATGTCAGACGCAAGTGGCGTATGTTGCGAACGTGGAGATGGTTCCAGTTCATTCTCATCACCTGGCCGCAGTCGGCTACGACGCCGCAACCCGCGTCCTGCACATCGAGTTTCGTGATGGCCACGTGTATGCCTACAGCGACGTCCCGGAGACGGTGTATGAGAAGTTGATGTCGGTGAAGTCTCATGGTGCACACTTCAGCCACTTCATCCACGACAAATATCCAGCAGTCCGCATTGCCTAGTACTGAACCGAACGAGGTTGAGCTGGGCCGATGGTGCGCTCAACCGAGCGTGAAGGGCGCGTCGGGTTTGGAGGGCTTTCGAGAACGTAGAGCCAGGTCCTTCTTGACCCGCTACCTTCTTCACGTTGGCAAGGCGTGACCTCTTGATGAGGCTGCGGTCTCGTCAACACGCTGGGGCTGTAGCTCAATGGTTAGAGCAGGGGACTCATAATCCCTTGGTTGAGGGTTCGATCCCCTCCAGCCCCACCACGGTGGTTTTCAGTGGAGTCGCTCTGAGGCTTGGACGAACACCGAAGCCTTCGCTCAGGAGAGCGCTGTCTTTAGCCAAGATGCGGTCGCAGCAATGCCTTCTTGAAACGAAGTGGCGCGGAGATCTGGGAAGAGCTCGTTAAGTCGTGTCGAGTCACCTCGAGAATGCCTGATGTCGCCCACTCGCTCGGGACCGAAGGTTGTTTGAGAGGAGCTGCTGAGTGAAGCAATGATGAGGTCCGCCAATTCCGTAATGGTGAGGCTTGAACCAAACGCCAAGTTGACGACAGGGACCTCGGTTGGCTTCACGTTGGTCGCGAGATTCGTCAGGATCGCTGCCACGTCATGGACGTAGACGAAATCGCGGGTCTGCAAGCCATCGCCATCGATGGTCAACTCCTCATCCCTCAATGCTTTGGCGATGAATTTTGGAATCACTGCTGCGTAGTCATGGTTTGGGAGTTGGCGTGGACCGTAGATGTTGAAGAAGCGCAAACAGAGGTTCTGCATGCCGTAGCAAGCATTGAATGCGGTCGCGTAGCCCTCGTCAGCCAGCTTTTCGACCCCGTAGGGACTGAGAGGAGCGCAAAGGTCGCTCTCGCGCTGCACGGAAGCGGGGGATTGGCCGTAGACCGCAGCTGACGACGCACAGATCACTCGCTTGAGACCCGCGAGACGTGCGGCGTCAAGAACGTTGACCGTCCCTGAGATGTTGGTTGAACTACTCAAGCGTGGTTCCTCAATTGACTTTGGAACCGAGACCAGCGCAGCGAGATGAATGGCGCTGTCGACGGAGGCGACCAGTTGCTTCACGAGAGGCCAGTCACAGACTGAACCTTCGACAAACTCAATCGACTGAAGGGGAAGATTCTTCGTGAAGCCTGTTGACAGGTCATCAAGGACGACGACCTCTTTTCCGGCTGACAGGAGATGATCGACGACGTGGGATCCAATGAATCCTGCGCCTCCAGTGACGAGAACTCTCATTGGGTAATCGACCGCTCACTCGAAATCCAAATGATCATGGGTGCACCTTACTCAGCGGATCTCGGCTGACTTTGTGAGATTCCCAATGGCGGGATGTCGACGATTCTCGGGTGCGGAGCTTCCACGTACTCATTCCCTCGCGCAGAGAAACTTTAGATCTTGCAGGCAGGAGTTGCTCCTGGCAAGCGATATCGATAGCGCGCAATGATCGGATAGGCCCGCGTGATGACCCACGACCCTGGAGCAACGCGCAAGATGCCTCCAAGGAGTTTCCAGGGGAAGCGAAGTGCCGACAATGCGGCGGCCACTCCTGGTCCTCCTACGTGGACCCCTTCGGCATTGACGAAATGGACTGCTTCAGCCACCTCGTTCAACGTGAGATCGAACGCCTTGAGATCAACCTGTTGGAAGGGAAGCGCAACCGATTCGTTGTTTTTCAGCAGGCGTTTGGTCCACCACTTGGCAGCGGACGTGCAAAACCCGCAGTCGCCGTCGAAGAGAAGTATTGAACGCGTCATCAGGCAAGAGCCTACGAGCACGGTCTTTGCTGAGAGTTCAGAGAGAACGAAGCCGTTGAGCGAGAAGATAATCAGTAGCCTGAGTTCGTGCGAATTCGGGTCCCTCTCCTCACGTTGGCGATTGTGGCCTCGTCAGTGACGGCTGCCGGAGCGAGCGCTCGAATCACTGAGACCAAGGGAAAGCCGACCACGACGACGACGGTCCCAGCTGCCGCTTTGACAGTGCGAGCGGCGGCACAGGCGGCCATGTCGGCCGGAAGCGTTCATGCAGTTTGGACCTCAACCTACGGAAATCACAGTTACACCAACACGGTCGATGCTGGCACCTCAGGAGGGGTTGTCTCAATTAGCAGCACGGTTGGGCAATTGCATGGGCAAGCGACGGCAATTGTTATGCCAAATATTGCGTATATCCAGGGTGATGCGTTCTCGTTAAAGAACACCTTCAATTTTTCCGCCCTGAATTCGAAGAAATATGCGGGAAAATGGATCTCTTTTTCCAATCAACAAGATCTCTATGAATCGATTTCGGCAACGGGAACCTTCTCATCGCTGCTCGCCAACCTCAATTTGAAAGCGCCGTTTGTGTCGGTGAAAGCATCGACTCTCAATGGCGTGGCCGTGACGGGCGTCCAAGGGACTGCTACATCACCCGCACAGTCGGGTGGACCATCGGGTCAGGTAGTCGTCGTCTACATCGCAACCGGAACTGGACTGCCCGTTCGTGTGTGCCCGAAGTCCGGTGGCAGCTACAAGTGGAATCTCCAGTTCTCCAAATGGGGAGTTCCCGTCTCGGTGACTCCGCCGTCTGGAGCAATATCTGGCTCGTCGATTAGTCATCTCACAGGTTGGCTCAGCACTTCATCTTGAGGCCCTCGCTGAGGCACAACCTTCGCAGGTCCTTCACCTACATTGGCTGAGGTGCGGCGAGCCAAGGTCATCACAAGATTTAGAACCCAACTGAGCATTGCCGTCCAGGAGTTGTTCGACCAGTCGAGACCTTTTGGACGGTTGGCTCTCGTTCAGGTCCTCATGATCGCTGGCGATACGCTCGTCACGATTTCGTTGGCAGGGTCGTTGTTCTTCTCGATCAGCCCGGAAGCTGCCAAGAGCAATGTTCTGTTGTATCTCCTCATCACCATTGCCCCCTTTGCCGTCGTCTCGCCGCTGCTCGGCCCACTGATTGATCGAAGCCAAGGTGCTCGACGGGTCATGGTGATTGTGGCTGCGTTGGGACGTGCAGCAGTGTGCCCCTTTATGGCGCTGCACCTCTCATCGCTGCTCTTGTTTCCTGCTGCGTTCGTGATCCTCATCCTCTCGAAGGTCTATGGGGTCACCAAGGGTGCCTTGGTGCCCGAAATGGCAGCTCGGGAGGCCCACATGGATGACGGTTCAGTTGAGGGGGGCGACCATGAGGGCTATGCCGAATGGAATGCTCGCCTCACCCTTCTTGGAACCGTCGCAGGATTTCTCGCAACCATTCCTGCGGTGCTTGTCTTAAAGACGCTCGGCGCTCCGGCAGTGCTGTACTTGGATGCGGTGGTGTTTCTCGTCGGTGCAATCGCAGCGTTCCGCCTTCCATCATTTCGTCGACGCTCCGGGGAAGCAACAGGGGCTGCTCGGCCTCGAGCTTCTGTAAGTGATCGTCACTTGGCGACCTTGCAGCCGGTGGCAAACCCTGAAGTCCTGGCTGGTTTGGCGCTCAACTCCATCATGCGAGGCATCGCTGGCTTCCTTCTGTTCCTCGTGGCATTCGGTCTTCGCCGTCTCCACGCTCCGCTTTACTGGTACGGACTGGTCCTTGGGGCGAGTGGAGGTGGGGCACTGCTCGGACTGATCATCTTGGCGAGGATTCGACGTTTCGTGACCGAACAGCAGATCCTCTTGGGTACCGCGCTGCTGGTGACCTTGGGAGCGGTCCTTGCTGCCTACATCAATAGTTTGTGGATTCAAGTGTTCTTGGCGCTGATCGTTGGTCTCGGCGGGTCGCTTGCGCAACCTTCCTTTGACGCCATGGCACAGCGCTATGTGCCTGAAGAGATCCAAGGTCGGGCATTTGCTCGCTTTGCCACGCGCCAGCAGATGGTGTGGGTCATTGGCGCACTCGTGGCCGTCGTGATCCCGCTCACCCTCAAAGAGGGCGACGTCCTGATTGCCATTGCCGCGGGACTCGCGTTATTGGGTTATGGCGTGAGCAGGATTGCTCTTCGAGGTAGAGCGTTACCAAGGAATGTGCAACAGCACAACCGAGGGACTTCTACCTAACGAAGTGAGTTAGCCCAATCGCCGTTCAAGATCGTCGACCGCGGCAATAAGTGCTGCTGGGATGCGGTCACCGAATTGGGCAAAGTGCTCACGAATCAGCGGCACTTCAACTCGCCAGTCCTCTGCGTTCACCGACAACAGCACGTCCATGTCCTCAGCGGAGACATCGAGACCCTCGGTGTTGATGGCATCTGCCGTTGGAATGAACCCAATTGGCGTCTCGGTCGCATCGCCTTCACCAATCACGCGCTTGAAGACCCACTCAAGGACACGGCTGTTCTCGCCGTAGCCAGGCCACAGCCACTTGCCCGAGTCATCCTTGCGGAACCAGTTCACGTAGAAGATCTTCGGCAACTTCGAGGCATCGCCGTTCGCACCAACATTGAGCCAGTGCTGGAAGTAGTCGGCCATGTTGTAGCCACAGAAGGGAAGCATGGCGAACGGGTCGCGACGAAGGTTGCCCACGGCACCTGCGGCAGCTGCCGTTGTCTCTGACGCCATGATCGATCCAAGGAAGACTCCGTGATCCCAGTTGAAACTCTCGAACACGAGCGGAACAACTGATGCTCGACGTCCACCAAACAACACTGCGGAGATCGGAACCCCCTGCGGATCTTCCCACTCCGGAGCAATTGCTGGGTCCTGGGCAGCCGGCGTCGTGAATCGCGAGTTGGGGTGTGCGGCTGGAGCACTGGATGACGTGTCGTAGGGGTTTCCCTTCCAGTCCGTCATTCCCTCTGGTGGGGTCTTCGACATGCCTTCCCACCAGACGTCGCCGTCAGCAGTGAGGGCGGTGTTGGTGAAGATGGCGTTTGCTTCGACCGAGAACATGGCGTTTGGATTGGTGTCCATGTTCGTCCCTGGGGCAACACCAAAGAAACCAGCTTCAGGGTTGATGGCGTAGAGCTGACCATCAGGGCCGTACTTCATCCAGCAAATATCGTCGCCAACGGTCTCGACCTTCCAATCAGGAAGCGTCGGAATGAGCATCGCGAGGTTGGTCTTGCCACAGGCGCTCGGGAAGGCGGCAGTCACGAACTTGGTGACGCCCTGGGGGCTCGTCAACTTCAAAATGAGCATGTGCTCAGCAAGCCATCCCTCGTCGCGAGCCATGACGCTTGCGATGCGAAGGGCGAAGCACTTCTTGCCGAGGAGTGCATTGCCTCCGTAGCCAGATCCATAGGAGATGATCTCGCGTGTTTGCGGGAAGTGCACGATGTACTTGTTCTCCGCGTCGCATGGCCAAGCAACATCCGCTTGACCCTCTGCAAGTGGCGCTCCAACGGAGTGGAGGCAAGGGACGAAGTCGCCATTCTCGCCGATTTGCTCGAGTGCAGCTGATCCCATACGAGTCATGATGCGCATGTTGA
This sequence comes from uncultured Actinomycetes bacterium, assembly GCA_903874965.1. Taxonomy (GTDB): domain Bacteria; phylum Actinomycetota; class Acidimicrobiia; order Acidimicrobiales; family RAAP-2; genus CAIQEU01. The sequence continues at coordinate 7,123 of CAIQUD010000081.1, forward strand.
CGACGACGTAAGGCGAGTCGGTGAGCTCAACACCAATGTGCGAAATCGGCGAACCAAGCGGACCCATGGAGAACGGGACCACGTACATCGTCCGGCCTCGCATGCAGCCATCGAACAGGTCATTGAGCACGCCGCGCATTTCAACTGGGTCACGCCAGTTGTTGTTCGGCCCTGCTTCAATCTCAGTTTCTGAGCAGATGTACGTGCGGTCTTCAACACGCGCTACATCGCCGGGGTCAGAGCGTGACCAGTAGCTGTTCGGCCTCTTTGCGTCAGACAGCTTCGTGAAGGTTCCAGCGTCGACGAGCATCTGGCACATGCGGTCGTATTCGTCGGCAGAGCCATCGCACCAAACAACCTCATTCGGCTTGGTCAGCGCAGCGACTTCGTCGACCCACTTGAGGAGTCGTGCATTCTTTGTGGGGGCCATGATGGTGTTCCTCCTGGAAAGGGGGGTTCGGCGACTGAGTGGTGCCATGTTAGGCAGTTGCGCAGGGGGGTCAAGAAATGTTGATCGGAGGTTAGGTGACAGACGAAGACTCCATGATCACGCGCCTCGCCCTGAGGATTCAGGAAGCTGGCGTCGGCGCGTCACCTGACGTCGTTGGAATTGGCGATGATGCAGCGGTTCTTCAACTCTCTGGGTCGCTCGTGACCTCGGTCGACGTAGTGGTTGAAGGAATTCACGCTGATTTGTCCTTGACGACGTTGGCCGACTTTGGCTGGCGCGCCGTGTC
>CAIQUD010000082.1 GCA_903874965.1 uncultured Actinomycetes bacterium
AACTCCAAACCTGATCCGGAGGTTTTTGGTGAGGCAATGAATCAGCGTTCGCGGAGGATTTGACGTGAGGCATCAGGGAAATTCCGCAATGACCTTTCGAGGCTTCGTTGACTACCTCAGTCAGCATTTGTGCGGCGATGCGTTGAATGCTTCGAGTGCGTGAAGTTGACCAAAGTATCTGCATTGCTACGCGCAACAGAGTTGTCGACGAGAGGCTTAACGAACCTGCTGGTCTGATGGAACATTGACCTTCGCCACACCGAGAGAACCGTCGACAATCTCCTGTGCCACTTCCGTCAGTCGGAGGTTGTGGTTGCGGGCATACGCACGGAGCCTTGAGAAGGCGGCCTCCATCTCGCAGTCAGCATCTTGGGCAATCTTGCCCTTCGCCTGCTCAATCACGATTCGACTTTCAAGGGCAATACCGAGTTGATCAGTGAGCACCTTCGCATCATTTGAAGTCCGGTGTTGGAGAATTGCAATCGTGGCCATATCAGCCAAACCTTGGGCGACGGCTTGGTCGCCTTCACTCAGTTCCTGGGGATCAGTATGAAAGAGATTGAGGCCACCAATGGTGGTTGTTCGGAGCCTCATTGGTAGGCAGTGAATGGTTTTGACTCCTTGAGCGAGCGCCCTTGGGGTGAAATGTGGCCAGCGATCCCCTGAGGCATGAAGCATGTGGTTGACCAATGCAGAGCCATTGGTAAAGACCTCCATGCACGGACCTTCGCTCGCCTGCACCTGAAAGAGCTCGAGGATTCGCATTGACTCATTTGAGGACGCAACGAACTGGAGGACACCGTCGGGTTGCGCCAGCATGACTCCGGCAGCTGAAACATCAATGACTGCAACACACCGATCACTGAGCAACGTGAGCACTTCAATGACGTCGTAGCGGTCGACAAGATTGTCGGCCAGTTCCACCAGCGTTGAAACGAGAAGTGACTCTCGAGATCCATTCAACGTCGTTCAATCACTTTCGGCCTTCCAAGACACGTACGCGTCGGGAATGCCCGGCAGCCCAACCCTATGTGGTCATTGGCTGGCATGACGAGACACCAAGTGATGGCAAAGGAGCGCGCTAGTGAAAGAGCCCTTTGAGGAAGCTAAAGATCACTGATCCAAGCGTCCACGTCAAGAGAAGGCCCCCCGCTCCAATCAGCGTGCCGACGAGGTACACGGCAAGATCTTCGAGAATCATCGACAGCGCAATAACCACGACGCCAAGCGCTGGGAGCGTATCGAGCCCTGAAAATGGAGGAGCAAGCAATGCTCCTATCGCGAGAATTGCAAGCAGCAATCCAGTGAAACTCAAGAATGCCCGATTGGCATACAGCGCTGCGCCTCGAGGCTTCGAATACCGCTCAAAGAATCGAATCCGACGGACCATAAACGGAACCGCCTTGCCGGTCATTGATTGACCCAGATTTCGACTCGCAAACTTGCTCGGCATCCAGAGCGTTCTTCGCCCGATAATGAGTTCAAGCGCCAAGAGCACGGTGAGGATCTCGACGACATGGGAGATTCCGCCGGTCGGCAGCGGAAGTGCCGGGATGAACATGAGCATCAGGATCGTGACGGCGAACGCCTTTTCCGCGAAGACCTCGCTCAAACTCCCAATCGTTTTCTCCCCATCAGCGCCAAGCCAACCCTCGAGCTGGTCGCTAAAGACGCCAGCGTTGTCGCTTGCAGACTCGTCAGCAGGATCAAGAGGTTGCGCCACAGAGGCAGCCTACGATGAGCCCGTGACCATTCTCCGAGCAGTGTTCAACCAACCGTGTTGACCTCCCTGCTCGCAACGCAGTGGCATGCACTTCGGCTCTACCGTCTCTCGCGTCGCATGGACGAGGCCGGACGGCCAGGCGTTGCCGTTGTCTTGTTGCAAATTGGGAAATTCATCTCTGGAATCGAAGTTGACCATGGTGCAGTCATTGGAGAAGGAACCGTCTTCATTCATGGCAATGGCATCGTCATTGGACCTGGATCGGTCATTGGTTCGAACTGCAAGATTTTCCACCAGGTCACCATTGGCACCCAGGACGGCACTGCGTATCCCGTTATTGGTGATGACGTCGTCATCTACCCTGGCGCCAAGGTCATTGGTGCCATCACCATTGGCAATGGGGCAATCATCGGGGCAAATGCCGTCGTGACCAAGAATGTAGGTCCAGGTGAAACCGTCGCCGGCAACCCTGCGGTCATCGTGCGTCGCAGTGCCGTTGACGAGTAGTTCTTCGTGAGATGAGTTTGGAGCTCTTCAAGTCATGATCAATCCAGAAGGTGTCGACGCAATGCGTGAGGCACTTCGTGAGGCGCAACTCGCCCCCCTTCATGGGGATGTTCCCATTGGCGCGGTCCTGATCAAGGACGGCGAAATCATTGCTCGTGCGCATAACCGCCGCGAAGTCGACCATGACCCGACGGCACATGCTGAGGTGCTTGTGCTCCGTCAAGCCGCCTCGTTGCTGGGGACATCACGGCTCGATGGGACCACACTCGTCGTCACCTTGGAACCTTGCGCCATGTGTGCAGGAGCAATGCTGCTCGCGAGAGTCAGTACCGTCATCTTTGGTGCCGATGATCCGAAGGCTGGAGCCTTTGGGTCGCTCTACAACCTTGGCGTCGACCCTCGACTCAACCATTCGGTCAACGTGCAACCTGGGGTACTCGCAAGTGAAGGAGCGGCATTGTTGACGAGTTTCTTTGCCGCTCGGCGGGGCTGACGCTCAGGCATTCGGCCAGTTCTCGCTCGACCGTCCAGCAATTCGCCAGGTTGCCCAAGCGAAACCAAGCGAAACAGCTGCGAGAACGAGGTGCACCACTCGGAACGACCACCCGTGGGTGTGATCAATAAGCATGTTTCGGACGAGGACTGCCCAAACCCATACCGACCACGCCGCACTCAACCGGAGGACAATTCTTCCTCGCTTCGTCACGTTGCTCCACCGCTCTCTCGTTGTTCCGGACTTCGCTTGAGTTGATCACCTGACGGCTTCCCTCAGCGAAACGCTAACGGCCGTGTTGCTTGCTCGCAGTTGTCCGCCTCATTAAAGGGGGTAAAGTAGTCAACGGAAGAGTGCGAGAGCGGCCGAATCGGACGGTCTCGAAAACCGTTGAACCTACGGGTTCCGTGGGTTCAAATCCCACCTCTTCCGCCAGATGGGAGACGCCACTTCGGCGCTTCCCCTGCTACAGAGCCCCGATTTCTCAAACGAGAGGTCGGGGCTTTGTCATTGCCGGGTCCGTGGTACCGAGCAATGAGTCCCAAAGTTCGCTCAGAGAATTGCCTTCACCGTTGCGAACCGGACGATCCGGCGTAGCATCGAAGCAGCCAATCAGCGGAGGCACCATGAACGCCCAAGAAGCCATCCCAACTCGCAGGACCCTGCTCACCGAACTGCCCGGACCGAAGTCACTCGAACTGTTGTCACGACGGACTGGAGCAGTCTCCGGTGGAGTTTCAAAGGGTTTTCCAGTCTTTATTGAGCGTGCCAGTGGTGCGATCTTGGTCGACGTCGATGGCAATGCACTGCTTGACCTTGGATCTGGGATCGCCGTTGCGTCAATTGGCCATGCCGTTCCAGAGGTGACCCAAGCAATCAGCGAACAGGCGGCGTCATTCCTGCACACCTGCTTCATGGTGACGCCCTATGAGGGCTACGTCGCTGTCTGCGAGGCACTGAACCAGCTTGTTCCAGTGACCGGAGAAGCTCGTTCTGCCTTGTTCAATTCCGGAGCCGAGGCCGTTGAGAACGCCGTCAAGATCGCTCGCTCCGCGACTGGCAAGCAGGCCGTTGCGGTGTTCGACCACGCCTACCACGGTCGGACAAACTTGACCATGGCGTTGACCGCCAAGTCAATGCCCTACAAGCACCGCTTCGGTCCATTTGCTCCCGAGGTCTACCGGGCGCCGATGTCGTATCCGTATCGTGATGGTCTCTCTGGCGCCGAAGCTGCTGCTGCAGCCATTGCCGTTCTTGAATCCCAGATTGGTGCGTCAAATTTGGCTGCAGTCCTCGTTGAACCAATTCAAGGTGAAGGTGGCTTCATCGTCCCGGCACCTGGCTTCCTTCCGGCAATTGCCGCATGGTGCACCGCCAATGACGTGGTGTTTATCGCTGATGAAATTCAGTCAGGTTTCTGCCGAACCGGGAATTGGTTCGCCCTCGAGCACGAAGGCGTGACGGCTGATCTCGTGACGACGGCCAAGGGAATCGCCGGTGGCATGCCACTTGCAGCCGTAACGGGTCGGGTTGATCTCATGAATGCCATTCATGAGGGTGGCCTCGGTGGAACCTATGGCGGCAATCCAGTAGCAACTGCTGCTGCATTGGCGACCATTTCGGTCATGCAGCGAGATGATCTTGCTGGCCGAGCTGCATCGCTCGGAAAGGCAATGACGTCGATCTTGCGGACACTCTCAGAAGAGCTTCCCGGCATTGGTGAGGTCCGTGGCCGCGGGGCGATGATTGCCGTCGAGCTCGTACTCCCTCAAACAACGACACCAAACCCTGCGGCAGCCAAAGCAGTCGCTGCAGCCTGCAATGCAGAAGGCGTCATCGTCTTGACCTGCGGAACCTATGGCAATGTGCTCCGCCTACTTCCGCCGCTCGCCATCACTGATGACCAACTCCACGATGGCCTGACGGTTCTCAGTCATGCACTCCGCCAAAACTGCAGGTAACGCTCCTATGGCTTGAGCGCAGCTCCGAGAACCTTCACCATGGTCTTGAACGACGGCGCTGCCTGGAAGGCGAGGAGTCGCTTCATCACCTTCGAGCTGTTTGGATGGGTGGCGAACCACACTGGCTTGGGCTTCTGGATCCACGGCCCGCGAATGACGGACTTCTGAACCCCTTCCAACATGTAGGCATTGCCGACGACGCCACAACCCGACTGAATGTCGTTTCTTGCATGTCCCGGGTAGGCGCCCCACGTCGGTGTCGAGAGTGCGAACACGAGTCCGTGGAACAAATTGAGCCCGATTCCTCCGTAGTGGAGATCGGCAATGCCTTGTTCCACCGCTGGGCCAAGGATCGGGTCCTCCAACTGTGATGGGTGGCAGAGAATGGTCGCTGACAGCGATCCCCAAACCACCTCATTGGCGAATCGAACCGCTTCAGCAATAAAGGCCTTGGTTGTCGGCGCAGGAAGTGGACACTCGGACGTCAGTGAACAAAATGCTTCAACATTGAGGCAGATGTCCCCTGTTGCTTCGGCATCGACATCTCGGATGACCGTCCAGGGAAGTGCCCCATCTGCAGCGGAGCCAATCCGGTCGGCCTCAGGGTGCGCCGCCACAAAGGCACCGAACCGATCTGCAGCTCCAGGGTAATAGGCCTTCCGTGTCGGAATGCCAGCCAAGACTGACTCAACTTCGTCCATGAAGGCTCCACGTTGTGCCCAACCTTCGTGGGTGATCACGACACGTGGGGTCAGGCAGTTAAAGCCTGCATTGTTCGTCAACATGGTCGCCACGTGCTCTGCCTGGTAGCGAAGTTCCTTCTTCGACCAATTTCCAGGCACCACAATCACTGGCGACACGCTGCCAAGTTCTGCTGAAACTGGCTTGGTGCGAAGTGGTCGGTCGTCGGCCTTTCGGGCCGCGCCATCTGCTCCAACGCCGAACACAATGGCGTCATAGGTCTTGTCCGAACCCGTCACGTGGATCTCGTCAATGAGCGGGTGGTCACACAGGAAGGCGCCAACTTGGGCTCCACCATCGACAATCGCCAAGAAGCCAGCGTCGATCAGCGGGGCCATGGCCTTCGACCAGTGAGGGATGAGGTAGTCGTTGACCGGGTTTGCCTTGAGCACCACCACCTTGCCCTCAACAAAAAGCTTCGACAGCACATCGCGAGGTCCAAGGGAGGCAACATTCCCCGCACCAAGCACCAGTGCCGTGCCGCGAAACGCCGCCGGGTCCTTATAGGCAGGTGCTTGAGCGTGCTGGATTGCTCTGCGATCAAGACCAGGCTTCATCCACACTTCGGCGGTCGTGCCAGAGAAGAGCAGGCGTTCGAGCGTCGTTCGAGGGAAGACACCGACCATTGCCCGACCGTCAGCGGCGATTTCGACCGGTCCCGGGAAAATTGGCCGACCCTTGGTTTCGAGGTCGTGGAGCGACGTCACGATTGCTTGCGCCATGGTGACGAAGGTCCCAACGCCCGAAAACAACTCCTCGCCGGACTCCGTCGTATCAAGGGTCAACCCTTTGGCAGCACAGGCGGCTCGCAACCATGCGTCCGACTCGGCCATGGTCGCCGAAATCACCTGTTCGAGCAATTTGCGACGAGCGGTCACCGAGGTTGCCGCCCAAGCCTCACTCTTGGCCGATATTCCTTCAACAACCTTCGACAGCGCTGCTTCGTCGACGGTTTCTTCTGCCAGCGATGTCGGAGCCGCGGCTCCGCGTTGGACAATGGCCATGTTCCCCCCTTGGCTACGCCGTCAACGCTAGTGCTGGCAGGCCCATTGGTGGAGTGGAAGACTCCCGAGTATGCAAATTGGCGTGGTGTTTCCCCAAAACGAGATGACCGGGGATGTTGGTGCAGTCCGGGCGTATGCGGAAGCTGCGGTCGATCTTGGCTATGGCCATCTGATTGCGTATGACCATGTACTTGGCGCCGATAAGGCCATTCACACGACGCTCGACGGCCCCTATGACATCTCCCACCCGTTCCACGAACCACTGGTGCTTTTCGGGTTTTTGGCCGGTTTTACCAACTTGAGCTTCGCAACGGGCATCCTCATTGCACCGCAACGCCAAACCGCACTTCTGGCCAAACAAGCCGCCGAAGTCGACCTCCTGACTGGTGGAAACCGGCTTCGTCTTGGGCTTGGTATTGGTTGGAATCACGTTGAATATGAGGCACTCGGCCAAGAGTTCTCTTCTCGAGGCCGACGCCTTGAGCACCAGGTACACCTGCTGCGAAAACTCTGGACTGAATCATCAGTGACGAGCTCGGATCCCTTTGACACGGTGACCGCAGCCGGGCTCAACCCGCTGCCAGTTTCCTCGCCCATCCCCATTTGGATGGGTGGGTTCGCCCCGGCGGCGCTTGAGCGAATTGGGCGAGTTGCCGATGGTTGGTTTCCAATGGCTGCGCCTGGCAAGGGTCTGGAACGCGGCCTTGAGGTAATCATGGAGGCCAGAGAAGCCGCTGGACGCTCCCACCTGCCATTTGGTATTGAAGGGCAGCTTTCATCAGGAGGCGACCTTGACGCTTCCCTGCAGCTAGCCGAGCAGTGGAAAGCAGCAGGCACCACGCACCTGTCCATCAACACCATGTACACCGGTTGCAAGGACGTTGATGACCACATTGAAGGCCTTCGTGTCATGGCGAACGCATTAGGTCTCACGTGAGCGAGCTCGATACGGGTCACCCCCCACGCGGTTGGTATCCCGATCCAGGTGGGTCCTCAGGCTGGCGGTATTTCGATGGTGAAACTTGGACCGAAGCAGTCGAGGCCGACCTCCCGAATGTGCAAGCAAAGGCACTCGAAGCAACAACCACCAAAGTGGTCGGTCATCTCAGGGGTTGGTTGCTCGATGTCGCGGTCGTTGCTGCAGCGGTGAGGTTGCTGGGCTCGCTCGCTGGACGAGACCACACCATGCAACTCATTCGCTTCATTCATGAACTTTGGGCGTTCTTCCAATACGAGGCAAAGCATCCCAACACGACGAGGCTTGCCCCAACGCTGCCAGCAGGCACGAATGGCTGGACCACGTTGCTGGCTGCGCTTGCAGGGTCGGTCACCCTCGCCGCAACGGTCGTCCTTTTGGTGTGGCAGTTGCGAGCAGCAAGAACCGCAAGGGCACTTGGCTACCCTGCTCGTTTCTCACCCGGAGCCGGCATTTGGATGTGGTTCATTCCGGTTGCCAACCTGTTTCTCCCCTACCAAGCATTGGCAGACCTCCTCCCGCCGGATCATCACGACCGGCGCCTCGCGTGGGCGGCAATGGCTTCACGTCTGTTCAACCTGATTGGGCTGTTGTGCATGGTCACTGCCGTCGTCGACTCCTCAGTGGCCGCACTGACGACAGGCCTCTGTGTTCAGGCGGCAGCGTCCATGGCCTGGTTGATCCTCATGCGGGCAATGGTCGGGGCGGTCGCGATCAATCACCGTGCGTTCCTCGCCGCCTCTTCCAAGAACTAGTTCTTCCTCACCGAGCGTCACCCCCTGCGGTCGTGCGCCTAATCTCTTCTGCAGTCACGTCACGAGACCACCACTGAAGGAGTAGTCATGTCGAACGAAGCTTGGGGACCACTTGCCGGCCTCATTGGTCAATGGGAAGGC
>CAIQUD010000083.1 GCA_903874965.1 uncultured Actinomycetes bacterium
AGCTTAACTTATGGTAGTGACGCAGTGTTTTTGTTGACACCCCTAACGTTGAAAGCCAACCCCACCCGTAGGAATGACCATGGATAAACCTGACGATGAATCTTTTGATATCAACCTAGTCCGCCAAGGGCCTCTGTTTCGCTACCAGCGGCGTTTTCGGCTCATCAAGTCAGACCACGATCTTAGCATCGGCCGGCGCATTGGCATTGCGATACTAATCACTTGGGTTCCGATTATGCTGTTTGCCTTGTTGCAAGGAGAACTTCCAAACGCCCCCTTCAATGTCTTGGCGATCGGTTCGGACTCGCGAGTCGGCCTCACCGGGAGTGTCGCCGCGCAAACAGGTGCTTCTCAAGTTTCAGGCCAACGTTCTGACGTCATCAAGATCTTCCATGTGGATCCCGTTAAGGGCACCATTGCGGTCGTTTCGATCCCGCGCGACACCATGGTCACGCTGCTCGCCAATCAAAGCCTCTACGGCACGTACAACCGAATCAACGTCAATCTAGGTGCGTCCGGCGATCCGAGCCTTCTTGTTAAGACCATCGAAGCCAATTTCGGCATCCCCATCAACCACGTCATGATTGTGTCCTTCGCAGGGCTCATTGATGCGGTGGATGCTCTGGGCGGTGTTTCGATGAGCTTTCCGTATCCTGCCCGCGATGACTACTCGGGTCTCAGAATTCATCAAACTGGGTGCCAATTGTTGACAGGTGTGAAGGCACTGGCCGTCGCACGAAGTCGGCACTACCAGTACTACGTCAATGGCGTAGCTCAATACGATGGAACGAGTGACTTTGGCCGAATAGATCGCCAGAATCAATTCCTTCGGGCGCTCGTCTCCGCAGCAAAGTCGCACTACAACCCCGCAACGCTGAATGCTTTTCTTCGGGCGCTTCCAAAGGGTGTGTCGATCGACAACAAGCTGTCGTTCAACGAGCTGATTGGCCTCACGATCAAGTTCCACAACATCGATCCCGCAACGCTTGCGGCCTACACCTTGCCAACAGCGGGGTATACCTACAACCAAGCGTCAATGCTCACCGTTGAGCAGCCTTCCGCTCAACAAGTTCTCGTCAAGGTCTTCGGCCAGGTTGGAACTCCTGGTGGACTCATCCAACCAACCAATCCACCTCCAGTGAACCAATCGATCTATACCCCTCCGCCTCCGGTCGTCGCAACCCCAACGACTGTGCCACCAACCACCACGACGACGACCAAGGGCGGCACGATTCCGCCCACAACGACGACAACGGTGCCGGTGCACAGCGAACCTTGGTATGGCTTCAATCCCGTGGCGTGCAAGCTCAAGTGAGTTCCCGCCGACTCCACGCGGCGTATAGCGCTACCTGGGGTCGCTGCTTCGCCGCGATGTACGACCGAATGTTGGCCAAGGCTGAAGTTGGCAAACTTGGACGCTTGCGACACGACCTCGTCGCACCACTGAGTGGGTTCATCATCGATGTTGGTGCTGGCACTGGGGTGAACCTCCGGCACTTTGGTGAAGATGCTCACGTGACGATGGTTGAACCTGACCGGTTTATGGCCGCAAGGCTTGCGGTCAAAGCCCATGATGTTGGCAAAAGCGTTGATGTCGTGCTGGCGCCAGGCGAGGCGCTGCCTCTCGCAGATAACTCTGCCGACCATGTGTTGTGCACACTCGTCCTTTGCACCGCAGGCGATCCAGCCGCAGTGCTCGCGGAGGCATTTCGAGTCCTCAAGCCAGGCGGCGAAGTGCATTTCCTGGAACATGTTCGATCCGATGATCCAAAGGTTGCTCGGATACAAGACCGCTTACGTGGTCCATGGTCACTCCTTGGCTGTGGGTGCCAAGCCAATCGGAAAACTGGCTTGCTCTTTGCGCCTGCAGGTTTTGTCGTCGAGCACATTGATCGAGAGCAACTCAACGGATGCGGACCAATGGTGAGTGAAGTGATAGTTGGAACCGCGAGAAAGCCTTTGGTTTCCGCCTAGGACAGACCGACGATTTGGCCATCGTTCGAGAGGTCAATGTGAAAGGCCGCTGGGTTGGCGCCGAGTCCCGGCATGGTTCGCATCGCACCACAAATCGCATAGGCAAATCCCGCGCCAGCAGAAGCCCGGATCTCTCGCACCGGGAGCCTCCATCCCCGAGGAGCTCCAAGAAGTTTTGGATTGGAAGAAAGCGAGAGGTGCGTCTTTGCAACACAGACCGACAGGTGATCGAGATGGTTCTTGATCAACCGTGCAAGTTGGTCTTCTGCTTCGGGCGAGAGATCAATCCCGTCAGCTCCATAGATCTCCGTGGCAATCCGCTCGAGTTTTGCTCGTATCGGCAGATCGTCGTCATAGAGCATCTTGAACGAGCCTCCTCGCTCAATCGCCCTCATGACTGCTTCGGCAAGTTGGATCGCCCCTGCACCTCCATTGGCGAAGTGCGTGCTCACGATGGCTTCTGCGCCATGCGATTCGGCAATTTCCTTGATGGCGTCATGTTCGCTGTCGTGGTCGCCAGGAAAGGCATTAATCGCCACAATTGGTCGCACGCCATGGCGTTCAAGAATTTGGAGATGAGCGATCAAGTTCACACCTCCCGCACGGACATCGTCCGGAGATTCCTCAAGCATCTCCGGAGGGAGATCCTTTCCAGCGATGACTCGGAATTTTCCGGAATGCGCCTTGAGTGCCCTGACGGTTGCAACGACCACCGCGGCATCAGGAGCGAGGCCTGATGCACGGCACTTGATATTGAAGAAGCGTTCTGCACCCATGTCGGCACCGAAGCCAGCTTCGGTGATGACGACGTCAGCAGTCCGCGTTGCAATGAGATCGGCAATGACGGACGAATTGCCGGTGGCGATATTTCCAAAAGGTCCAGCGTGGACTAAGGCAGGTGTGCCCTCGAGTGTCTGGAGAAGATTCGGCTTCAAGGCGTCGAGGAGGAGTACCGCCATGGCTCCGGCACCCCTCAACATTTCTGCGGTTACCGCCATGCCGTCTTCATCAAAGGCAACGATGATTCGGCCGAGACGCTCACGGAGGTCGCTGACGCTGTTCGAAAGCGCAAGGATCGCCATCACTTCTGAGGCTGCGGTGATGTCAAAGCCACTTTGTCGCTCAATGCCATCCTGAGCTTCACCCTGACCAATTGTGATTGATCGAAGTGACCGGTCGTTGACATCAAGGACGCGTCGCCAACTGATGCTGTTGAGATCAATTCGCAATTCGTTGCCGTGAAAGAGGTGCGCATCGAGGAGGGCAGCAAGCATGTTGTGCGCCGCGGTCACGGCGTGGAAGTCTCCTGTGAGGTGCAAATTCAGGCGCTCCATAGGAATGATTTGCGCGTAGCCCCCTCCGGCTGCTCCGCCTTTAATCCCGAACGTTGGACCAAGTGAGGGTTGTCGAACGACGACAGCTGCGCGAACGCCAAGGTGACCCATTGCTTGGCCGAGACCAACAGTCGTCGTGGTCTTGCCCTCACCGAGTGGTGTTGGGGTGATCGCGGACACAAGCACATACGCCGCCCGCTTCTCCATGGGGGAGTTCATTGCTTCGAGGGAGATCTTTGCGACGTTCGGTCCATACGGCTCGACGAAATTGGGATCAAGACCCATCGACGTCGCGACCTCGGTGAGAGGCTCGTAGGAAGCGTGTTGTGCAATTTCGAGGTCGCTCAGCATCAGAATTGCGCGCCTTTCATCACCGTTGAGGATCGAGAAACCTTCAAAGTTTGCATGGTTCCTGTGGGAAGATTCCCATCCTGTCATGGTACGTTCGAGGGCGAGGAGGGAGCGCATGTCGAAAACAACGGTCGTCCGCATAGCGTCTCCGACGCTTTGGGTGATCGCGCTCGTCAGTGCACTCCTTTCGGTTCTCCTGTCGTTTTCTTCTGCGAATGGCGCACTCGGGTATCCAGGACCAATTGCAGGCCCGGGACTTCCGAATGGTCCGTCCCTAGGAAGAGTGCCAGTCGGCGGAAGCACCTATGGATGGGTGGGTGGTTTCGACCTGAGTTCGCAAGTCTGTTTTAAGATCAATGGCCATCCTGCAGGGTGTGCGCCAACACTCGACCGGGCATCGGGTGCACACGATGGTTGGGCCTACTTTGTCTTAAATATTGGCAATTCAAATCCAAATTCCAATAATGGTCCGAACTGTATTGGCACTCCATCGCCAACCGCTCAGCTCACCAACAGTGATCTCGTTGGTCCAGTTATTCCAATTCACATGGGGATCAATACCGTCCAGGTCATTGGTCAATCGACCACCGATGGCGTAACGTCAACCATTACGTTGAAATTGCCGTTCACGGTCTATCGAAACTGCAATGGAACGACGACGACCGTGCCAGAAACAACAACGTTGATTCCGGGATCAACCTCGACAATTCCTGGCACGACGACCACCATTCCAGGGACAACTACCACCACGCTTCCCAATGGATCGACCACCACTACCGTCCCCCCGATCGTCATTGGTGGCTCAACCATCACTACGTATGATCCAAATACCCAAACTCCCGGCCAGACCACGCAGATTGCAGCAGACATTGCTGCCATCGTGGCAATTGCGGCAGCAGCTGCTGCTGCCGCCGCCTCAGCCGCCGCAGCGGCTGCCGCTGCGGGCGGTGCAGGTGGGGCAGCGGGAATTGCTGGTGCCGGGGCACGGGGTGGAGCAATGGTCGGCGGCCGCCTCACGGGCGGAGTCCTTGATCCCCTTGACGATGGTGGCGAGTTGGCCAGCGGGGGAGCAAACCCACTTGATGCTGGCGGTGAGGCTGCTCGAGGAGCAAACGCAGCCGGGGGAGCAGACCCACTTGATGTTGGTGGCGAGGCAGCAGGCGGCGCGTCAGCAAGCGGCGAGGCAGCGGGCGGCGAGGCGGCAGGCAGTGCATCAGCAAGCGGCGAGGCAGCGGGCGGCGAGGCGGTGGGCAGCGCATCAGCCAGTGGCGAAGCAGCCGGCGGCGAGGCGGCGAGTAGCGGAGTTGCTGCGGAATCAGGAGCCATTGCTGGCGAGCCACTCAACCCACTCGATGACGGCGGCGAAGAAGACGAGCCACTCAACCCACTCGATGACGGCGGCGAAGAAGACGAGCCACTCAACCCACTCGATGACGGCGGCGAAGAGGACGAGCCACTCAACCCACTCGATGACGGCG
>CAIQUD010000084.1 GCA_903874965.1 uncultured Actinomycetes bacterium
CTATCCGCAAAACCTTGGTCAAACCCGTTACTCGCCATGTCGGAAGCCTAGATCCGACTTGGATGTGGAAGGGTCTCGAACCAACGCTCTGTTTCGGAGGGAGTTCGGAAGCGAAGAACGATCGCTTCTCCAACGTGGCCGCCTGCGAACTCAGCTTCATAGTCCGCACGCTTCTTGCCATAAGTCGTCCAGGACCACCGGATGATGGACAACTCCGGATCCCAACGAAACAGGCCGCTGACCGGTTCTCGATTCCCGTTCCAAAGCTCTTCTCTCGTGATTGCCCGACGGAGTGTTCGCCGAACCACTCGAAACGTCGTCACCACCCGTGAGTAGTCGAGCCAAATGATGGTGTCGGCTCGACCAAGAATGAGATCACGGACGACGGTGTAGTTCCCGTCAGTTACCCATCGCTCTCCGGCGCATCGTTCGGTGATCTCTGAGCGAAAGGATTCGTCGTCAAGAGGAGTCCAGTTGGCTTGGTGAAAGATGCCGTCGACTTCAATGTGACGAAGATCAAGTCGCATTGCCAAACGCCTCGCCAGTGAGGTTTTGCCTACACCAGACGTCCCAATGATCGACAGGCGTTGCATCAATACAGTTTCTCGCATGGAGAACTTCAGGTCCACCAGTAGGCTTGGTCGCCGATTGGAGTGTCAGTGACGCAGCAACATGACGTTGGGGCCGCACCCCATGATCAACCTCGGGCAGACCGCCTTGTTCGAACTTTGGCTATGGTCGTCTTCCTCGAGTGGGTGGCAGGAGGAGCCTTTCTGCCACTCTTTCCGGTCTACCTTCGTCATCAGGGGGCCTCGTCGACTGTCGTCGGACTCGTCGTCGGGGCATTCTTTCTCGCTGGTCTTGTTGGTCAGTACCCAGCTGGGAAGTTGATTGACCGGATTGGGGCTCGCAATGTCCTCTTGGGTGGACAACTGCTCTATGCGATTTCCATTGGGTCATTTCTCCTCTTCTCGAGCCCCATTGCGGCCGTGTTCCTCCGCTTCACGCAGGGACTCGGCGCAGGAGCTGCTGAAGTCGCCTCACTCTCCATTGTGGCGCTCGTCGTTGCTCCCGAGCGAAGAGGACGTGCCTTCGCCACGATCTATGGCGCGCAGTTATCCGGGACCATCGTCGGACCAATTCTCGGCGCAGCCTTTGGGGTCGCTCATATGAACTGGCTCTTTGCCACGACGACCTTGCTCACGCTTTCCTCTTCAATTCCTGTGCTCCTGCGACCAGAACTCCACTCACTGCATACCAATCGTGATCTCGGTGCAACGCTGTCACGTCTCAAGCTTTCCGACGCCGCCAAAGGGTCGCTGCTTCTTGCGGTTGCCTTTGGCCTCGTGATTGGTACGTATGACGCCAGTTGGAGCTTGTTGCTTCGAGAGAAGGGGGCAGGTGACCTCGCTATCAACCTGAGCTGGATTTGCTTCTCGGCGCCGTTTGTTTTGGCCTCCCGACCAGCTGGATGGATGGCGGATCACTTTGACCGACGAATGCTTGCCCTCATTGGCGTCGGCGTCGAAGCGGCCCTGTGTTCGCTTTACCCATTCCTGACCCATGTCTGGATCATGCTGGCGCTCGCGACGATTGAAGCCTTTGCCCTTGCAGCTGCGTTGCCCGCAGGACAATCACTGCTCACCGTTGGCGCGGCAAACGATGCACACGGAAGGCTCCAGGGCCTCTACGCCACCTGCCAGATGGGGGCAATGACGGTCGCTGCAGTAACGGGTGGACTGCTGTTTGGCCATGCCGCTTGGCTCCCGTTTGTTGCAATGGCTGGTGCGTCAGTTGTTGTTGGTCTCGGGATCGCGCTTCGCTGGAGGCATGTCGACGGCAAGGTGAGCCACGGAGTCACTGCATCGTCTTGATGGCTCGAATCGTGAGTTCAACATCTTCCGCACCTTCAGTTGGACTTGATCGCGGAAAGAACGCAACATCGATGAAGCCAGCGTCGGTAAGCCACACCATCCATTGGTCTCTGTCCAAGAGCTCAACAGACGACTCCACGACCGAAGGAGGGCCGCCACCCTCTCCGGTCCGGATGGTGACTAACCGACCGTCTTGAAGTGACGCAGAGGTCTTGAGGCGACGTTCTCCAACCATGACCTCTTCTTCGAGTGGCCCTTCACGCAAAACCTCTGTGACTGCAGCGAGATCGAGCGTGTTCAGAATCAGGCATCCGCCAGGAACAAGGGCAGTGGCGAACCCCTCAAGTACTTGGCGGTTGGTGGTTGTCGAGAAGTAGCCAAAGGAATTGAACCAATTGATGATCACATCAAAGACACCGAAGGTGCCGACGTCCCGAAGGTCCCCAACACGGAGCTCCGCCGCACCTTCCAAGGCTTTCGCCTGACGCTCACCGAGTTCAATGAACCGCTCACTAGCATCGACACCAAGAACCTCATAGCCGAGCAAGCCGAGCCGATGCGCCAACCGACCGGTTCCACAGGGTA